>JANNCA010000339.1:0-4934 GCA_031386075.1 Oligoflexia bacterium | reverse complement strand
AATGTCTCGTTGTTGATTCATAGAGAATTTATTAGTAGAAGCAGCGACCCCAACATCGCTGACAATCGAATTGTACCACTCATCAATAGTTGCAAATCCATCATTCATTAATTTTTGACTCTGAAGCTCAGAAATCGCTATCGCTACCCGGTTATCACCTGGTGAATCTAAGTCAAATGCTGTTGCAATGTTATTAACATTAGAAAGCACGTCATCAGACAGCGAAATAAATTCAGCGGCTCTCTGTTTGGATTCCAATTCACTAAAATAATTAATATTACGTCCACCCCCCAGAGAGACTCCTTGCTGATGGACGCTATTCACTTCATCTGTTAGGGTAAATGCCATGTCATCCAATCGGTCAAGAATTGTTGACACTGTTTTATCCCTGGCCTCTAAAAGAGCACCCAATCTTCCGCCCTTAATCCTATGAGTTATAACTCCATGCACACTGCTAGTAGCATAAATATCAAAAGCAACCTCAGGCTTTCCTTCGTCATCTGCAGGTGTTCGCTCTACTCGAAGAAGTTCTGGCTCAGTACCTGAAACGAGCGGTCCCACTCCTTTGATGTCAACATTAAAATTCCCTACCTTGTCTTTGTACATTGTTATATCTAAAAGTGCCCCAAGCTTTTTAAGTGAAACATCCCGTTTATCTAGAAGATCATTTGGAGATCCTCCAGTCGTTTCTACGATTCTAATTTTCTCATTTAGACCAGTGATATCCTTTGCTAACGAATTCACTTCTCTAACAAACCCTTCTACACGCCCGTCTAAATGACCTCGAACTTCTTCTACTTCTCTACGTAGTCTATGGAAATCATTCACTACTGCTTGGGTAGACTCCCTCACCGATTGTCGAACAGCAGTATTTTCAGGTTCCTCAGAAAGTTTACGAAATTCATTGAAAAATCTTGAGATCAGTCGATTTAGTCCGTCCCCATTCATTTCATTAAAAATATCTTCCAACTGCTTTAGAGCAAGGTCTTTTTCTTCATAGTGATCAAGATCTTTTTGAGAATTTCGAACCTGTTTTTCAACATATTCATCGTTAACTCTCTCAATCCGAGATATTCTGGTGCCGGTACCTATAACGTTATGACCCAGCTTTGCACCATGGGGATCAGTTGATTCTGTAATTACTCTTTGCCGAGAATAACCCTCAGTATTAGCATTTGTAATATTGTGGCCTGTGGTCGCCATTGCTGCCTTCGATGCAACCAGCCCTGAGTAACCTGTATTCATGATACTAGGAATTCCCATCGACCTTCAGACCTCCTTCGAAATCAGTCGTGAGTGATGAGCACTGCTCACTCGCTGACCCTGCTGACTGTAGGTCGTAGACTGAGGAGCGGCCTCATTTAAAATATTTTTTTTCATTTGATGTACATGTTCTAGGGATTTCTCAATAAGGACTAAATTTGACTGATTTTGATCGGTTATCCTTTGAATGAGAACATTCAATGTATTATACATGCTTCTAAACTGCTCTGCTCCCCTAGCATCCTCTCCTTGAATGGTCATAATAATATTTGGGAGCGTTAACTCTCGAAGCGGCTTTTTCCAAAAAAGAGCGAGTTCCCCAGATTGTTTCAACCTGACTCCCTCAGCGTGATGAATTTCCTGAATGAGAGACTGTTTAGCTAGAGTGGCACACTGAATTCCACTCAGATCAGCCTGCACCAATGTCTCACGCTCCAATCGAACAGATTCGAGAAGCTGCCTATGAAGGCCTACGAGTTTTTGCAACGATTGATAAATCTGTACTAGCGGCTTTTCCACGTCGCAATCCTCCTGATCGCTGCGGGCAATTTCGGCTCAAATTTCTTTACCCCGAAGAACCCATGCCGGGCATTCGCAAATGGTCATCCACTAAACGATCTGCCAAAGCTTCGTTATCCACAACATAGGAGCCCTCTGCAATTTTCCTCTTTAAATCTGCAACGCGATCTTCCCGAACATCGGGAGCATCCGACGCAACGGCTTTTGCCTGGGCAAACTCTTTACTTTTTGCTGAAATTTCTGTATTTGCACTAGTATGAGTCATTTTCTCTGACTCACCCGAGGCTCCGCGATCGGAGCGCTTCACCTCGTGCGCCCCACTCGTGCGGTTCGATTGCTTAGATCCAGAAGAATCATTAACGGAGGACTGGCCGCCCGTTTGAGATGGTCCCTGCGATGACGACTGAGTATTAGCTGGATGATTTACCCTCATGGTTTCTCCTTTGCTTTTTTTACTTCGACTTGAGCCGCTTGCCCCTGAGGCAAATTATATCCTCGAGTTTCAAGATATGCAATAAGCTGATCAGCTAACCCAACGCCCCCCTGATGAGCAATCTTCTGGGCATATTCACTGTCCATCATGCCGCGATAGATCTCCGTAGCTGGCGACTCAAGATCCATATCGTTCTTCGGGACGGTCTGCCTCATTACCTTCATCATGTAGTCCAAAAACATCGACTCCATCCCCTCCGCCGCCTGTAAGACCTCGGGACTCACTTTCGACCGATCAATCACCGGAACCGTTTTGTCAGGGCTAGTTGGAGCTGATCGAGCATCCCCGCTCCCGTTCATCTTGTTTTTTTTGATCACCTGAGTTGAATAAGACGAAGGGAAAGTGGCCCCCACTGACTTAACTGATAATGCCATCTTTCCCTCCCCCACCGTGAAGTCTCCCATTTTCACCTAGACCAGCTTCCTTGCTGGATTCGGCCGAATCAAGACTTAAGAGACCTACCATCCTAGCAGGCCGTTGCTCATGTCTCATTTCCTGGATTGAGTCATTGCTGGATAACTCATTGTAAATACCTACTCCATCTTCCATGATGTTCTGGCTAACTGGGCTCCATTCACGACAACCTAAACTTTTCACATAATCTCCAAATCTGCCTGTAATGCGCCTACTTCCTTAAGAGTTTGAAATATTGCAGTCAAATCTTTAGCCTGCACCCCTAAAGTGTTCAATGCCTTAACAAGGTCTACTACCTTTGCCGACTTGAGCTCGATTAGATGCTCTCCCTTAGACCCCTTGGGTGCTCCCTTAATCTCTATCGCCAAGTCTCCGTGAGATAATATTACTGGGCTTATATTTATATATTCACCCATAACTATTGTGCCAGTTCTTTCATTTAATACAACTTTTGCCTTCGTATCTACATTGATCGATATATTTTCCAAAAGAGCTAATAGCTCCACTGAGTTCCCATCATAATTAAATGGCACAACAACATCAATTGTACCGCTGTCCCTAGCACTTGCAAATTTTCCGCCTAACTCCCCATTAATCACCGCTGTTACCCGTGCAGCGGTCGTAAAATCAGGATTATGTAAAGCCAATCTGAAGTTTTTCTTTGCAGCAAAGTTGCTATCTAAATCTCTTTCTATAGTAGCACCTGAAACAACTCTTCCGATAGTAGGAAAATTTTTGGAACTTCCATCTGCTGTGCTCCCTATACTAACAGTTCCCTGAGCCACAGCATATACATTCTGGTCTCCTGCTCTAAGTGGAGTAACCAAGAGCATCCCTCCTTCCAGACTGCTCGCGTCACCAATTGAACTTACTGTTATATCTAATAAATTCCCTACTCTAGCAAACGGAGGTAACTTAGCAGTAGCAATCACTGCTGCGGCATTTTTTGACTTAACGCTTACGTTATTTTGAATATCTAGACCTAATTTAGAAAATAATCTTCCTAACGACTGGCTGGTTATGTCCGTACTCGAATCTCCAGACCCTTTCAGCCCAACGACAATTCCATATCCAATAAGAATATTTTCTCTCACCCCTTTAACAGTAGCAATATCCTTTAATCTAGCAGATGATTCACAAAAACATGGAAACAGAATGACGAAAAAACACATTTCACAAGCAATATAAAATATTCTAATGCGACACTTCAACACGATATTCATATAGTTTACCAGAATTAATAACATCTGTTTCTTCATTTATATCACTTCCTTTTACAATTCCGACTACGCTAGCTATCCTGGGGGGCCCTTTTTTATAGGAAACTCTCTTCACGGCTCTTACTTTACAATTACCATTAGGATACCGTTCAATAATTTCTCCCATAATTGTTTCACCCACCTTCACTTCTAAAGAAGGGTAAATGTCCACATCAAAGAGCGATGCTTGAGGTACCATTTTTTCCAACCTTGCGAGTTCCTCTGGACTCATCGACACTGATTGCGCCTCATTTATTTTCTCAGGGGCCGAACCTAATACTGGGTTCGGAGAGGGCTGAACATCACCTTGAGGACCTGCTGCCGAAGCAAGAGATCGCTCAGGCGCAGCAGATGTTGTCACTAACTTATCCCGTGCAGCTGATTCCATTGTAGACATAAATTTAGAACGAAACACACTTTGCACAAGCCCAATCTCTATTAACTTTTCTCTATATGAGAGTGTTCTCTTAATTTCAGTCCCAATATCTCGATAAAGGTCATTTTCAACTACGATCGAAATCAGATCTCCTGGACTCCTAATTTTATTTTTAGTAAAATAATAATTTGTCTGCCCGCCTGACGCCCAAAGAGATCCTTCTTCCTGAGACTGATCGATAAAGTCGTCTCTCGTTGCGCGTGACCCGTTTTTATATAGCCGCTTGTTCTGAGGCTCTAGTCGAGAAATTGAGGATGCCGACATTGATGGAGTCATCCCACTAGAAGAATCATCCATAGAACCCGACGGGTCGCTTACATTCGCTGGAAACCGCCCCCTCTCTGAGTCCATTAAGAGTCCTCTTTCTTTCCAACTACCTCCCCGAGTCGCTCTGGACTCGCCTGGCTCACCACTCTTTAGCGACGCTAGTTCTCCCTGCCCCCCTCCTCCTGATGAGCCCTCTTCTGGGTCTGCCGCTGCAACAGTTGGATCATCCCAATCTTTTCTAAGAGTGGCGTTTCTTTTAGTTTTTTTGTCAAGTTGTGGCCAA
>JANNCA010000285.1:0-2382 GCA_031386075.1 Oligoflexia bacterium | reverse complement strand
TGACGATGATGGTTTCGTCCGACATAGCTGGGACATAGGCGCCGCCAGCTGTGCAGGAACCCATGACGATAGAAATTTGAGAAATTCCAAGAGCAGACATTTGGGCCTGGTTGTAAAAAATTCTTCCGAAATGATCACGGTCCGGAAAAACCTCTGCCTGAAGCGGAAGGTAGGCTCCACCAGAGTCCACCAGATAAATGCAGGGGAGTCGATTTTCTCGAGCGATTTCTTGCGCTCGAAGGTGTTTTTTTACTGTGAGTGGAAAATAAGTCCCGCCTTTGACAGTAGCGTCATTAGCGACGATCATGACTTCTCGGCCATGCACGACACCGACGCCGGTGATGATTCCAGCGCTTGGAGCAGCGCCATCGTAGTGATCCCAGGCAGCCAGGGGAGAAAGCTCTAAAAAAGTAGTGCCGGAGTCTATGAGTTTGTGAATTCGTTCTCTAACGAAAAGCTTGCCGCGCTTTTCATGCTTCAGGCGAAGATGCGCGCCGCCGCCTTCCTGAGCTTTGGCGATCTTCTCGTCTAATTCACGGATGAGATGAAAGTTTCTTTCTGAGTTGAGTTTAAACTCTTCCGAGTGGATTTTGACTTGAGATTTGAGAATCGTCATCGATTCGCTCTCCTTCTGCGGAAGAGGGGACGGGCTTAAAACGAAGGTTTTGCCAACCCCGCCCCGACTCTTATTGAATTTGCTTTTCTAGATTTGCGTTAGATTCGCCATTGAAAAATCAACTCGCTAGTTTAGTTTTTGCGGGTTTTCCTGATTTTTTTTCAACTTCCTTCATCCATCCTTTATAGAGTTTTTCATCTAAGGGGAGATTTGCAGGCAATCCGAAAGTAGAGCAGAACTTGAGCCAGGGGATCAAGGTCGGCATCATGGCCATGTTTTCGATTTTTGATAGTGCGGACTGAGAGATGCCCAGTTCGTCGGCCATTTCAATCTGAGTCAATTCTCGAGAGAGTCTTTCGTCTTTAATGATATGACAGGTTCGATGGGAGATTTCACGTGTGTTAAATGATTTCATTAGATGTCTGCCTCCTTTAGGTGAATATAAAACCTGGCTGTGAATTCAACCAGGTGGCATTTATACCAGATCGCTCATGAATGATCTGGAATTTGCTGTAACCCATGGGATAAGTCAAACAAAAAATATGATGTATGGCATAGGAATCGACAGTTGAATCTTGTTTTATCAAAAAAAAAAGGCATAAAGGATTTCTGGAGATCCCTATGTCATACCGTACGCTTAAGGTTTTGTTGGATTCGCGAGGAGTTTTATTCGTCTCTTTAAATCGCTCCGAGGTGAGAAATGCATTTAATGAAGAGGTCATTGGGGAGTTAATTCAGGCTTTTGCAATAGAAGCTCTTCGAAAAGAGGTTCGAGTCGTTGTCCTGAGAGGCGAAGGGCCAATTTTTTGTTCGGGTGGCGATTTAAATTGGATGAAAAAAGCCGTTGATTTTAGCTACGAAGAGAATTTAGCCGATACCCGCCAACTGACTCAAATGTTTGCAACCTTAAATGAGTGTCCAAAGCCTGTCGTTGGGGTCGTTCATGGAGCCGCAATCGGTGGAGGAGTTGGATTGGTCAGTATTTGTGACATTGTGATCGCTACGAGTTCAACTCAATTTAGCTTGAGCGAGGTTCGTTTGGGGATTGTTCCCGCTTGCATCGGGCCGTTTGTAGTTGCAAAAATTGGGGCCTCTTATGCACGCGGTCTTTTCATGAGTGCAGAAAGAATTCAGGGTCCCCGAGCTCAGGAAATAGGCTTAATTCACGAAGTGGTCGCCGATGAAAATGCCCTCAATGAAGCGATGGAGCGAGTGGTGACCCAAATTCTTCAGAGCGGTTCAAATGCGATGGCAGTCGCCAAGAAGCTCGTTTTAGATTTAACTTGGCCGGAGCGAAGATCTCAGCTTCCTGACTGTCTCGAGTATGTTGCTAAGACACTTGCCGATCTGAGAATTTCTCAAGAAGGGCAAGAGGGGGTTCGGGCATTCTTAGAAAAGAGGAAGCCTTCCTGGGTTGAGGACAATAAGGGTGAGGCTGGGTCTAAAACATGAGCGATTTAAAAGTTCTAGTCGCAAATCGGTCTGAAATCGCTTGTCGAATTTTTCAGACTTGTCGTGAAATGGGTCTAACCACCGTGGGTCTGGTTGCTCCAGGAGATGAACAGGCCCGGCATGTGACGTATGCCGATGAAATTCAGTTAGTCTCAAGTTATCTTGATATTCCATCAGTGCTTGAAGCAGCCCGGCGCTCCGGGGCAGGGTTGATTCATCCCGGTTATGGGTTTTTGTCAGAACGGCCAGCTTTTGCTCGAGCTGCTGAAAACCAGGGCATCGTTTTCGTCGGACCCCGCGCAGAAACCATGGAG
>JANNCA010000249.1:0-4895 GCA_031386075.1 Oligoflexia bacterium | reverse complement strand
AATGGATTTAATTAAAACAAAAGCAGATATCTTTCTAAAAGTTACCCACCCTGACCCTACTGAATCCCAAGTCTCCCTAGAAATTCACTTCCCCAAAGAAAGTCCAACCTGCATTGTTCATCTGGAACTGGACAGCTCGTTTTGCTGTTTTAATATGCTTCGACTGACTTTACGTGAAAAATTAAGTAAAAATAATCTTCTGACTCATTCTCCGCTGGAAAATCCAATCGGCTGCACTCAGGGGTCTTTAGGAAAATCTTCACCTGAGTTAGCCGATGAGGTCCTCAGTGGCTTCCTTGAACCTCAGAAAAGAGAAACTCCTCGAACCCTCATCTATCACTTCAATCAGAGCCGAAGCTTGGCTCGGATTCGACTCCAGAATCCAGCCCCTCCGAACAAAAGGGCCCAGATTCCAGAGTCTGAACTCAAAACTGAGATTTATCTCATCCAGTCCAACTAGCCGACGGTACTCGTTACTTGGAAGGGCTCGAGTAAGTATTTTTTACAAACTCTCTGAATATCTTTTGCCATGACGGATTTTATCTTCTTCAAAAGGTCTTGCTCAGACAAATGGGGAACTTTATAGAGAGACTCAAGGCCAAAATGAGCGGCAAGTGCTGAGTCACTTTGAAGATCCATCGCTCTTCTTCCTAGATAAAATTCTTTAGCTCGATTCATCTCTTGAATAGAAGGCCCTTTTGCAGCCAGACGATTGAGGACAGCCGCAATTCCAGCCACGGCCTCTTCGCGTTTTTGAGGAGCACACGCAATATAAGTTCCAACATACCCTCGCTCAACGCCTTCAAAACTGACAGGCGCGACTGTGTAAGCGAGACTTTTTTTCTCTCTCAATTCAACAAATAAACGACCACTTTGCCCGCCTAAGATCGTTTGAAGGAGCCTGAGAGAATGGCGATCGTCCGCATCTATCTGGGTTCCCAATCCTCCCACCAGAATATGGAATTGTTCTCTCCCCAAAGATCGCTCAACCCAACGCGAAGCCTTTAAAACAGGTTCTTCGCCTAAGTGTTTTGGAAATTCAAAGGGCTCAAACCCTTGAACTGCTGCGCGAGCTTGGCTTTCTAATTCTTGCAACCAGGGCTCCAATGAGTTCCATTTGACAGCTCCACTCACAGAGATGACCAATCTCTCCGGCCTGAGCCAGCTTTTATGAAACGCCTTTAGTTTTTCCACTTGAATCCCGCGGAGACTTTCAAGAGATCCATAGGTAGATTTGCCGTAAGGGTGACTCTGAAAAAGTGTTTCTAAAAACAACTTAGAACAGAGTTGAGACGAATGATCCTCTATACTCCGAATCGAATCCTCAGCAATTCTTCGTGCATGATCGATCTCATCCTTTGGAAAGGTTGGATGTAACAAGACGTCCGTAAATAAATGTGAAAGGGAATTCCAATCCCTCGCTAAACCCGTCATTTGCAATCCAATACTATTGCGTCCAGAGAATCCATCTACACTAGAAGCACTGCCCTCCGTAATGGCAGATATTTGACGAGCAGTACGTGTCGCAGTGCCCTTGGACCAGACGAGGGACATCATGTAGCTCGCACCCCAATCTGTATCTGCACGCTCAATCGGATGAGCAATCTCAAGGCGAACTCCACCTAAAGCAGAAGCATGAATACTAAACACCTGTGAATCTGGACGAGGATAAAAACAAACCTGAATACCTGACGGCAATTGAATCATTTCAGGCAAATTTTCTCGGTTTTTTTCTTTCTTTGGTGGACGCAAGAAGGCTCCTGGGGGTACCCCAACCCATCCCTGAGTAGCCGCTCCGGCATCTAAGTATCGGCTCGCTAAACCCTCAATAACAGACACGTCAAATTGAGCCTGATCTTTTGGAACGAGGACGACCCCGCTCAATCGACGACAATCCAGGTATTTTTTGGCTACCTCTTTGATTTTTGCGGCATCCACAGAGCGAAGCTCATCCAAGTATTGCTGATCAAAGGTCAGATCGCCCATAATGAATTTAAGGAATCCTAGACGTCCAGCCATCCCATCGGCAGTTTGAGTCGCATAAAGACGCTCGCTTTCCGCATTCACCATGACCCGAGCCAGCTCCTCATCTGTAGGCCCTTCTTGGCAAATTCTTTGAAGTTCCTTGAACATCTCTTCGGCTGTCTGATTCAATTTTTCCATTGAATCCAGTTCGGCCTGAAAATAGATCATTCCTGGATCTTTTGGGACATATAATCCACCGGAAATATCCGTCGCCAAAGAAGTCTGATAAAATAATTTTTGATAGAGTCGAGAAAGTTCTCCCATCCCCAATACACCCGTCAAAAGATCCAACGCAGGAGTATCTTCATGGACTAGAGCTGGGGCGCGAAATGAAAAACTCAGCGTAGGGGTCTTCACATCAAATGGCTTAACTGTCCATGTCGCATGCTCTCGAAGCTCTGGCTCAACTGAACGTTTCACTCCCAAGCGGCCTACAGCCGATACCCTTCTCAATGTCTTCTTGCCAAAGTGCTTTTCGAGATTATTGAGAATGAGTTTCTTGCGGGCGCCGCTCTGATCCAAAATGGGACCCACTAAAACTAATCCCATTTTTCCAGATATGTATTGCCGCTTATAGAATGCTTCGAGTTGAGCCAACTTCGCAGCCTTTAAAATTTTAGCAAAGCCAATGACTGGCCGCCCATAGGGATGCTTAGCAAAAGTGCTAGTAAATAAACTTTGAAATAACTGCCTCCCCGGAGAATCCTCGTTCTTACGAAGCTCTTCAAGAATCACCTCTCTTTCTCGTTCAAAGTCCTCTTTAAGAAATCTCTGAGGTTTAGCCATCGCTCCAAAGGCATCTAAAATCCGATTCCAATGTTGAGCGGCACAGGTGACATGATAAACAGTTTGGTCAAATGAAGTATAAGCATTAATATCTCCTCCAAGAGACTCGATCACCCGAGCCATCTGCCCGGTTGAAGCAGCCCCGCTTTCCTTGGCCGCCGCATCTTTAAACAACATATGCTCTAAAAAATGAGCAAACCCCGCTTCCTGCGGAGTTTCGTCCGCACTCCCTACTTTGACCCACCAATAAGTAGCAGCCACCGTGCTTTCATAGTGCTGTAGAATGACCGGAATACCATTTGATAACTCATGCTGTTCTGCGTGAAAAAGTTTTGCCATATATTCTCTCGACCGTATTAGCGTACGTTTATTAAATCCACATGAAACGACCTAAAAAATAAAATAATGAAACAGTTAGAAGGGGCTTTTTAGCAATTTCAATGATAAACCCTGTCACATCCATGGAATCACTTTACGTTCACTTCCCATTTTGCGAAGCCAAGTGCCATTATTGCGATTTTTACTCTCTTGGTCAGGAACGAACGAAAACAGGAGATATGGACCGTTTTGAAAACGCCCTCCATCTTGAAGCTCAAGTTACAGCCCCTTTTCTTGCACCAGAACTCAAGACTGTGTTCTTTGGGGGAGGCACCCCCAGCATGACTTCCTATGATTCAATGGCTCGCTCCCTTGAGCCCATCTGGAAAAACACGAAAATCTCCAAGGACGCTGAATGGACGATGGAAGCCAATCCTTCTTCCATCACTTATGAATCGTTTAAAAACTATCGCTCCTATGGCATCAACCGGGTGAGCATGGGTGTTCAAGCCCTCAAACCAGATCTTCTTCAGAAATTGGGCAGAGTTCACTCCCGGAAGGCGGCTCTCCAGGCTCTTCACGCCGTTTTTGACGCAGGCTTTAAAAATGTGTCCGTTGACCTGCTTTGCGGTGTTCCTGGACAAACTGAAGTAGATATTGATGAGGCGCTGAGACTTTTAACTCAATTCCCGATTACCCATTTAAGCTGCTATTTACTCACCTTGCCACCCCACCACAAAATGTACCCCCAACTTCCCCAGGAAGACATACAGCTCTCCCATCTTCTTTTTATTCACGACTGGATGACAGCGCAGGGTTTCATTCACTACGAAATTTCCAATTTTTCAAAACCTGAAATGCAGGCTCAACACAATTTGCGTTATTGGAAAGGACACTCCTATTTAGGACTAGGTCCTTCCGCCCATTCGTATGATTCAATCGCTTGCAAAAGATGGAAAAACGTATCCTCGCTTCATAAGTATGCCCATCTTTTAGAAAAGCACGAATCTCCTCGAGAATCCGCTGAGACATTGACCCCTGAGCAGCAAGAATTAGAAAAATGGATGCTCGCCTTACGGCTTCAAGACGGGTTCCCACGAGAATGGTTAACCACCCACGCCAGAAAATCCCGCGCGAAGACCTTTGAACTCAAAGGTCTTTTAGAAGCGCATCCAGAAAATTATCAACGAATGCGCTTGACACCTCGGGGTTTTGCGCTGTCTGACTCTATAATTCGATCATTAGCTTAGGGTTCCTATTTGACTTCAATTATTTCATGCACATATGTAAGCGTATAATCGGAGGATTTTTGAGTGATTGAGTCCAGTGAAACTAACGACATTTTGGGTAAAAAAGCAGACCAAGCTCCACCTCAGGAGCAATCTTCTGAAAATAACGATAAAAAAAGTACGAGTTTTCAGCCCTCAGAGCTGGATGAACTCAAAAAGAAACTCCAAGAGTTGGAATCCCAAGCTAAAGAAAAAGACAGTAAATACATTTATCTTTACGCAGATTTTGAAAACTTTAAGAAACGATCTATTAAGGAACGTTCAGATTTAGTTAAATTTGGTTGGGAAGCCATAGCTCGAGACCTGCTTGAAAATATAGACGATTTAGAGCGAGCCCTTGAACACATCCCTTCTACGACGGACAAGACCCTCCACGAAGGTTTGAATATGATCCTCAAGCAGCTCAAAGCTTCCCAACCAAATTTAACTAAATCTGAACGTTCCTTAATAGATCGTTTCTTAAAGTTTTCAAAATCT
>JANNCA010000194.1:0-20557 GCA_031386075.1 Oligoflexia bacterium | reverse complement strand
TATGTGCCATAGTCACGTCATCTTCCACCCAACAATCATGAGAAATATGGCAGTGATCCATGATAAAACAACGACTTCCAATCTCGGTATCTCGTTCTCCGGTTCCGCGGTGGATCACCGAAAATTCAGTGATCACATTGTCATCCCCTACTATGATTCTTCCCTGTGAAGGCTGACTCCGATGCTCTGCCTCCGTGCCAATAACAACGTGAGGATTAATTCGATTTCTTGCACCGATGACCAGCGGCCCTCGAAGGTAACAAAGTGCTCCAATTAGGGTATCAGCGTCAATTTCGACATCTCCTTCAATGATGGCAGAAGGGTGGACCTGAGCAGAAAGATGAATTTTTATACTTTGCATGATCTTTAAACCTTTCTTCTTCTTAGTTTAAAAATTTGCCTCAGCATTTTGAGACCATCCTGAAAAGGCCTCACTGTCGAAGGTCGCTTCTGAAGCTTCAAAGTGACAGGCAGCTCGAGAGGGATAAATCCCTTTTTCTCAGAAAAATAAACTAGTTCAGTAGAATAAAAAAAATCTCGGGATTGAATCAGTGGATAAATTTGAGCGGCCAGATCAGCTCTCAGAAAAACAGATCCTTGGGAATCTTGGGTTTTCATTCCTAAAAAAATCCTTCGCATCAGTCGATAGCCCCAGGACATCGCCTTTCTCATGCGGGGATAGTCAATGACACTCCTGGGATGGGCTTTAGACCCTAACATCATCAGTCGATTGTTTTGACTTCGCACATGATTGTCAAAACCCTCTAGATCAGTCATATCAAAAGGGAGGTCTGCGGCACTCATGATCAGCCAATGACGCTGAGGGGGGAAATTTTCAGATGGACTGTTCAAGGCCTCAAGCATTCCTCGGTGAAGAGCAAACCCAAGTCCTTTTTGCACTTCCTGAAAGCTTTTTACACAAACTTGACCTGGGGTATTTTTAGCCAATTTTAGAGCGATTTCCCAGGATCGATCCCGACTGCCATTCTCTACGAGCAGAATTTCTGCTTTTTCATAATTGCTCAATCTTTGGACAAGTTGATTGACTGATTGCTCTAAAATCTGCTCTTCGTTATGCACTGGCAAAATATAACTGAGAAATATTTCTGGGGTACCCAAAGTAATATCAAGGAAGATGCCAGGGGCGGCTCTAAAGATAGTCATCAGATCACTTTCTGAACAGATTCAAGTCCCTTTTGAATCGCTTCCTCTGCGAGTTCTACAGCTGCTGCAGCTTCTTCCACTTGACAGATTTGTGACTGACCTTCGGTGATGAGTTTATAAAACTGATCGAGCTGAACCTTCAAAGGTTCTTCTCTTTTGACGCCAAATTCAATCCGATCAGAAGTTTTGTAATTTTCCATCAGAGTTTCAAAATTGAATCTTTCGTCAGGAGATTGCTGAATGAGACTCCCCCCCATCAACACGCAAGTCTGGAGGATATAATCCACGAAGCATACCCCACGGGTTCCTGTCACTCGAAGGGTACGAATCTTAGTGGGAGTGATCCAATTCACATGCAAAGAAGCGCTGACTCCTTGGTCATTGCTCGTCAAAATTTCAGCTGTATCGAGAACTCCCGTCCGCCAACTACTATGACACAAAGCAGCTCGGACCTTCATGGGTCCAACTAAAACTCTTAGAATATCTAAATCATGAACGGCTAAGTCTAAAAGCACGTTGTTGCCCGGAGCGACGCTCTCGGGATACCCTCCGACTCGAGTAAACGTAAAATGAATCGGATCGCCCAGCCCCCCAGAACGAATCACTTCATGGAGCTTCCTAATTGCTGGATTGAATCGCTCTAAATGTCCCACGGCAAGGATTGTTTTATGTTTTCTCCCCAAAGCAATCAGATCGAGGCAGTCGCTTCGAGTGCTTGCTAGAGGCTTCTCCATGAGGATGGGACGGCCTATGGGAATGAGCTTTTTAGCCACCGCCATGTGAGTCACTGTAGGCGTCGTCACCACTGCACAATCCCAATCAAGGCGACTCACTTCATCTAATGAGGACAAAAGGAGAGTTCCTGCCAGAGCCGGATCTTCCTGACTCAAACCTGGATCTACCACGGCCATCACCTGAAACCGTCTATCTTCAAGTAATACTCGAAGGTGATTTCTTCCCATCTTGCCGCAACCTACCAAAATAACTTTGAGTTTAGTTTTTTTCAATGGAAGTCACTCCTAATGCTTGAATCAAGGTTTCCATCACAAAACAAGTTTCTTCACGATTCATTCCAAAAAATAGAGGTAAATTCATCACCTGTTTACAAAAGGCTCGACTCACTTCTAAGCCACCCACCTGAATGGCGCTTTGAGCCGGCTTTTGCATGCAAATCGTTTCCGGATAAACCCTGCCAGTCCCAATGCCTTGGGCTTTGAGTTTTCCAACCAGGCCTTCTAAAAGGGCTCCATCACATTGAAATACAGAAAGGTATCCGTTGCCTTGAACATCCGAAGGGGGTGAAATCATTCGGCACTGAGGACTGCCCATCCCCAATGTTTCCTGATAGAATCTTAGACTCTGAAGCCTCGACTCAATCACCTCTGAACTCCGCCCGACCATTTGATTTAGATAAAGAGCATTCAACGAGGACATCCGAGAATTCCATCCAACATATTGATACGAGTAATGATCTGAACGCCCATGATTGCAAAGGGATCTGCATTTTTCTGCCAAACTCAAATTCTGAGTGGCTATTCCTCCACCATCCATACACCCGCCAATCACTTTCGCCGGATAAAAGGAGAGCGTCGAAATGGAGGCATCCTGGTAAACAGACTTTCCCTGGAATTGAACTCCAAAGGATTGCGCCCCATCTTCAATTAAAACGATCGACTGTTTACGACAGAAACTACGAAATTCAATCAGATTTTTGCTGCACCATCCATACAAATGGACAAGAATTGCAGCATCAAATCGATGCAAATCATAAGCAACTTTAAATTCATCAAAACTCATTTGAAGGTCAATAGGATCTATGTCGATCAGAATGGCTTGGGCCCCGAGTTGAGCAACAGCTTCATAAGTTGCCCAAAACGTAAAATTGGGAAGGGCTACTTTATGCCCCGGCCCAATACCCAAAGCCTGCAACGCCACCAAAATAGCGTCCGTGCCATTGGCACAAGCTATAAAATTCTCGACTCCTAGGACGGACTTCAAATGGGTCTCGAGCCGAGTAACGCTTTTCCCTCCCACAAACTCGCAAGATTCTACAGCCCCTTGCCAGTCTGGGAATACGTCATCTTTAACTAGGTTATTGGTTCTTCTTAGATCAATGAAGGGAACTTTCATAAGTGTTTAAGCCTACTCAGAATTATCTGTAATCACGCTAAGACTTGCACAATCCCTGTAATTTGACTAGAACGAAAAGATCCCCGTTCTAGAACTCTCTCGAACTCTATGGAGCCCACTCGATGACCCAGCAGAAAACTCACCCGATTCCTCAAATGAAGCCCTGGTTCGGAAACGAAGAAAAAGCCGCTATCAACCAATACCTGAGTGAAGACGGATGGATGACTGAGTTCAAGAGAACTGAAGAATTCGAATCCATGATCGCTCAATTCACCGGAGCCAAGCACTGTATTGTCGTCAATAACGGCACCATTAGCCTCACACTTGCAGGGATTGCAGTTGGCATATCCCATGGTGATGAAGTCATCGTGCCTAATTTTACGATGATCGCGAGCCCCAATTCAGTTAAGATGATTGGCGCTCGTCCGGTTTTTGTCGATGTTGAGCCAGAAACTTTGTGCATGGACATTCGAGCAGCCAAAAAAGCCATTACTCCTCAAACAAAAGCACTCATGCTTGTGACCGCTAACGGTAGATATCCCAAAGCTGGAATTCAAGCTTTTGTGGATCTCTGCCATGAAAATGGCTTAGTTCTCCTGGAAGACTCGGCACAGTCGCTTGGGTCCTTTTATCCGGATGGTCGGCACATGGGGACAGTCGGTAAAGTCGGGAGCTTCTCCTTTTCTGCTCCCAAAATTATTTCTACCGGCCAAGGAGGAGCACTCATTACTCAAGATGACGAAATCGCCCATCAACTTCGCCGTCTCAAAGACTTCGGTCGAGCATCCGGGGGCCTCGATATCCACACCACGATTGGCTACAATTTCAAATTTACTGAACTTCAGGCTTGCCTCGGAATTGAGCAAATGAAGAAGTTAAAATTTAGAATTCAACGAAAAAAAGAAATCATGAAGGTTTACCAAGACTGTCTGCAAGGGATCCCAGAGATCCACCTTTTTGAACATGACTTAACCTGTACGATCCCGTGGTTTATTGACACTCTTGCAGAAAAAAGGGATGATTTACTCAAAACCTTGAAAGCAGAAAATATTGGAACTCGCGTGATGTATCCACCGATTAATAAGCAAGTCGCCTATCAGATTCCTGGCGAACACCCTGTCTCCAATCAGGTCGGCCTCAAGGGACTTTGGCTACCTTCGTTTACCCAACTAACAGACCGAGAAATTGAGACCACATGTTCCCACATCCGAAACTTCTATCAAAAATAAAATGATTATCTTAAGACTTCGTGGTGGACTCGGCAATCAACTCTTCCAAATTGCGGCGGGCCTAAGACTTGCCACCTCTCTCAAAACCCCTCTAAAATTGGATCTGTCTTGGTTTCGTGCCTATAGCCTGATGCATGTCTATGGAATGACCCCCTATCACTTCGAAGCTGAAATCGCTTCAGACTGGGAAATTCGACGCTATTCGACCCCTTGGTTTCCACTGAGCTTGAATACCCGACTTTATTACAAATACCATGACCACATCAGAAAGCGTTTCCCGACTCAAACTCCTTATTATTTGAAGCGCCTTGTTCGAGAACAGCACTTTCACTTCGACTCTAGAATTCTGAATATTCAGCACAATTGCATTCTCGATGGATTTTGGCAGTCAGAGAACTATTTTGCAGACATGAAAAATAGTGTTCATCAAAATCTTTCCCTCAAATCCCCACCTAGCGCTGAGAACGCCCGACTCATCGAGCAGGTGCAAAAAAGAGATTCCGTATCAGTCCATGTCAGGAGGGGGGACTATATCAGTAATCCAGGTATCAACAAAATACATGGATTGTGTGACTTGGATTATTATCAAAATGCTATTTCCAGAATGAACGAGCGAGTCCCGTCTGCCCACTTCTATTTTTTCTCCGACGATCCTGATTGGGTCGAAAAGAATTTGAGTTCCAAAGAAAACTCTACGGTTATCCGACACAATGGACTCAATCAAGATTATGAAGATATCCGACTCATGTCTTCATGCAAACACAACATCATCTGCAATAGTACCTTCAGTTGGTGGGGAGCATGGCTGAATCCCTATCCACAGAAATTAGTCTTAGCCCCTCATCGCTGGTTTAAAACCAACCAACACAATGATTCGGACATTATACCTAAAGATTGGCTGAGAGTTGCCCCCTTATGAATAACGCTAAAAGTCAAAAGGCGAATCCGAAATTTAGACAGTTTCTAAATTCAATAGACCCATTCCGTTGGCTACAGGGATCACTGATTTTGTACACTTTACTCATTTTTTTAATTTTCAGGAACAGGGATTTGATGAGCAGTGGTGACGACCTCAATGGACTCAACCCCCATCAGATTTTTCATTTTTTCGCTCAAATTTCCGAATACTACCAGAACTCTAACGGTAGGCTAGGAGAACTCATTTCTCTAGTAACCTGGAAGAGATTCAACCAAATCCTGAGTGTACAAATTTTCAATTATCCGTGGTGGCTGCTCAAGTGCCTTTGTTATCTCGGAGTGGCACTCTCCGGAGTCATTTTATCACAGACTCTACTTGACGTGCTGAAGCAAAAAAATCGCACCTTCCGACTCATAGCGGGTGGTTTCGTCGTTGTCTTTTTTTCACTCGGAACCCTGGTCACCGTTTCGACCCCTGAAGTTGTGGTCATGCTCATCAACTACAGTATTCCCATGCTCGTTGGAACACTGCTCTTCAGAATGTCCGTGCAAGCTCAGACAAGACAAAATCGGGCTCTACTCTTTGTCTATTTTTACTGTTGCATCTCCCATGAACAGTTCTTGATGGCAGGCATGGTCACGAGCTTTTTTTTGCTTTTCTATAACTACTCCACGGGCAAAATCAAACGGCCTGACCTTCCCAAGCTAGCGACCGCTTGGGGACTCCTTCATAGTTTGGCCTTTTGTATTTTTATTTTCTCTCCGGGACAAGCCACCCGAAATATTTCCTCGGGTAGTTTGGGAAGCCCTTCCATTGGACTCGTGAAACACTTTGGAGTGGCGGCACTTCGATGGTTCCAACAGTCTAGCAGAACTTTCAAACTTCTTATCGACCTAGGAGACTCACCTTCCTTATTGTTTTTCTGGCTGTTTTTTATTTTCATCTTGGGGCTCGGATTCAAAGTGCTGCACGTCCTTATTAAAAGTGGATTCAAACTAAAAAATGAATCAGACAAATCCCTTTTTTGGACATTCGCCTTTGTATTGGCAGGATTTTCCTCTGGATCGACTTTATTGATTTCCCCTTATTTTCCCGATCGAGCTCGCCTTTACCCGATGCTCTGCTTTCAGATTGCCCTAGTCTGTCTCATGAATTCTATCTGGATCAAGCTCAGCGATCGTTTCAATGAAAAATGGATTCAAAATCGAGCACCCTTCGCTGTCGCAACTTTGATTGTTTTCGGCGTAAGCCACCTCAACCGTAGCCTTCTAGACTGGTCGATCTTATCGGCACGCGATATTACCCGAGGTCGCACTTACGCAACCCTTGCAAAAAAAGCTCAATCCGGAATCCATACAAATTTCCACATTCACGATTGTCCCGTCCTATTGGATGCTCCCTGGGGAATCCGAGGCTTCCTCTCCTGGGCAGACATCCCCTCTTCTACACAAGTCATTTTAGACGGAACCAACTCAGATGAAGCAAACCTAAAGCAACTCAGATCTGACTCCGCTGAACCCTTAACAGAAATTCAATGTCAGCTAGAATATCCCAAGTTTTCAGCCCCCCCAACTTTAGGCGCTCCGATTCCACCCCTCTATACCCTCATTCGGGTCAGTTCGGCTGTCAGCTCTCCTCCAGGTGAAATAGCGCTTCTTTTTCCAATTTATCGAGAGTTCAGCCACTGCCAAGGCTACCTATCCTACAATCCCAACGTTTCTGGGAGCACTCTCTACTCAGAGCTCAAAAGCTTTATCATTGGCTTCCGGAGAACCTGGGGCACAGGAGAGGTAGTTGTTGTTGGAGAAGGCCATCCCTTTCTTGAAACTACAGGGGGAGCCAATCAGCATCTTGCCGTTCAATGGCTCAACTCATCCGATGCGACTGCGGGTTTTCCTTACAACTCTCTCGCCTCCGTTCAAGACAATTCCCTCATGGGTCATCCCAGAAAAGCCGGCCACCTCAAAGTTTCGCTGAATCACTTATCCCCTAACTACCTTGGCTTCTCGATTCAATCCCAGCTAAAATGTGAATAAAAAAATTTTCATTAGCTTCTCAAACCGGGTCGTACCCACTTTGAGAGAAAGCTCAGTTTCATAGAAAAGTCGGCCGTTTTTCCCAAGCTGCTCCCGTTGGTCAAGAGGCAATAAGGCCATCGCTTCGATGGCCTTCACCATAGCGCCTACGTCTTCAGGAGCACAAATTCGCCCCGCCTGGGCTCTCCTCATGACCTCATCGCAATCTCCTCCAACCGCCATGAGAATCGGACGACCTGAGGCCAGGTAAGCCTGGGTCTTAGAGGGAATGGTGATTTTGAAAAGAGGGGTGTCTTTTAAGTGGACCAAAAGTACGGATGCTAAAGCAAAGACCTTCTTAATTTCAGACAGGGGCATTTGATTGATAAATTTTACATTGACGAGGTCTTCATCGAGTGCTCTTTTTTGGAGCCGAGCTCTTTCGATCCCTTGACCCACAAATATAAATTGAATTTTTGGATTTCGCTTCAATTGGTGGGCTGCGACATTCAGAACTGTATCCAGGGCTTGTGCGGCTCCTAAATTTCCAGCAAAAACGACATTAAAATATCCATCTAACCCCAGTCCTCTAGAAAGTTCCGGGTCTTTCTCAGCAAGGCCGACTTGGGTATCATCCACCCAGTTATAAATGACCTCGATTTTATTTGGAGGAACCCTTCTTTCAATCAAGCGCGCCTTAAAACCCGGCGAAATAACGGTGACTTTTTTTGCAAAAAAATAAACCAGCTTGCACCAAAGCCCTGCCAAAATGACAATCCACTTGGACTTCACAACACCCGTTGCGGTCAAGGTATCTGGCCACAGATCTTGAACGTCAAAAACATAGGGTGCCCGATACAAAAAGCTGAGAGCCATGGCCGGGAGTCCCACACCCGGAATCGGAGCGTAAACATAGATCACTTCCGGACTGCTCACTAAAAAAGGCCCGAGGATACTCGCTGAGAGAGCAAAGCTCGCGTAGGTCAAAACTCTTTTTAAAAAAGATCCATCATGACTCGGATAAAGGGCTACACGAATGAGAGCCACCCCATCGATCGTCTCTCGAGTCCAAGGTCGAATCCGGTATCCAGAATAAACCTTGCCGCCAGGATAGTTCGGAAAGCCGGTCAGGACTTCTACGCTATGCCCTCGGGCCTGAAGCTCTTTTGCAAAAGCAATTCCCCTAGCGAGCGGCTCGGGCTCAAAGTATTGAGAAATCATCAATATTTTCATTTGAATCGCCAGCCCACCCTACGAATTTCAATCATTTCAATTTTATCTGTAACCGGTTATACGAGGATAATCAAAGAAAAGGACCAAAACTTATGTGTGGCTTCATTGGCTTTTTTGATCAATCCCGACGACTCAGCTCACCTGCATCTTTATCTTTAGTCAAAGCCATGGCAGAAGCCATCCGCCACCGCGGGCCCGATGATCATGGCGAATGGTCGGACCCAGACTCGGGCATTGCCTTTGGGCATCGCAGACTTTCTATTTTAGACCTATCGCCTGAAGGACATCAGCCCAAAAGCTCCCATTGTGGACGATATGTCATTATCTACAATGGAGAACTCTATAACTTTCGAGATCTTCGGAAAGACTTAGAAGCTTTAGGACATTCTTTTCGAGGGACGTCCGACACGGAAATCATGCTATCCGCCTTTACCCAGTGGGGCGTGTTCGAAAGTTTAAAAAAGTTTAATGGAATGTTTGCTTTCGCTCTTTGGGATAAAAAAGAAAAGCTTCTTCATCTTTCGAGAGATCGAGTTGGCGAAAAGCCCCTCTACTACGGATGGCAGGGAAAAACCTTTTTCTTTAGTTCTGAACTCAAAGCTATGAGGGTTCACTCCGACTTTCAGGGGCAAATCAGTGAGGCTGCTCTTGATCTATTCATTCAATACAATTATGTTCCGGCCCCTCACTCTATTTATAAAAACATATTTAAATTGCAGCCAGGAACTCTCCTGACTCTACCCACTCACTCGGATCGTCAAGATTGGACCACTGAAACTTACTGGTCTCTCCACGACACAGTTGAAGCAGCTTCTCAAAATCCGTTTTCAGGCTCTGATGACGAAGCAGTGCAGGCATTGGACGACCTTCTGACTGATGCGGTTAAAATCCGTATGCAATCAGACGTCCCCCTCGGTGCTTTTTTATCTGGAGGTATTGACTCGTCCACCATTGTCGCCCTGATGCAAAAGGTGAGTACCCGACCCGTTTCTACTTTTACAATTGGATTTAGCGAAAAAGGGTTTGATGAAGCGAAGATCGCCAAACAGGTCGCAGCGCACCTGGGCACCGATCACACTGAACTTTATTTGACTCCACAGGATGCGATGAATGTGATTCCAAAACTCCCTCATCTTTACGATGAGCCTTTTTCGGATTCGTCTCAAATTCCCACTTATTTAGTGTCTCAATTGGCGCGTCAAAAGGTCACAGTCGCACTTTCTGGAGATGCTGGAGATGAACTCTTTGGAGGTTACGGTCGTTATCTCCGAGGAAGCCAAGTTTGGAACGCGATGACCAAGATTCCCTACCCCATTCGACTAGGAATATCGAAGACAATTCTGGGAGTTCCTTATCAATGGAGTGACGCTTTTTTCTCTACGCTAGGGTCCATAACCCCTTCAAAGAGGGACCTTAAATTTAAAGTTCGACGGCTGTCAGACACCTCGCATCGACTTGCACAACTGCTGCAGGTCAAAGATCTTTCTACAATGCATTCTAAGATCGTCTCCAATGTGGAGATAGATCGAGTTGTTTTGAATGATCAAAATCCGATCGCGAATGTTTTCAGCTCGACTCGCATTCCAAACAGCTTGACCAGTCCTATGGAAAAGATGATGTATTTGGATACCCTCCATTACCTACCCGATGATATTTTAGCCAAGGTAGACAGAGCGAGCATGGGAGTCAGCCTAGAGTCCAGAATCCCACTCCTGGATCCACGCCTCATTCAATTTGCTTGGTCGCTTCCTCTCCACTTTAAGTTGAGAGAGGGAACGGGTAAATGGCTCTTAAAACAGCTGCTCTATAAATACGTCCCCAGACAGCTTGTAGAACGACCTAAAATGGGATTCAGTGTTCCCATTGACCTTTGGTTGAAGGGCCCACTCAGGGACTGGGCCGAATCGCTCCTAGACACAAAGACTCTCCAGAACGATGGTTTTTTCTCTTCAAAGAATGTCCTTCAAAATTGGGATCTCTACCTCAAGGGAAAAAGAGGTCGCCAGCCCTTACTTTGGAGTGTATTGATGTTTCAGTCTTGGCACCAGAATCAGGTGGGCACTGGACCTCGCTCTGAATTGCAGGGCTAAAATCGTCTGCGATCTTTTTCAGGCCCGTGATAAGGTCCATTCTTGATCTCTAGAACTTGAGTATCATCTTCAGTGATCTTGTAACCATGCCCGCCTGCGAGAAGGATGAGACAATCCCCGGCCTTCATCGGAATTTTTTCGATGATTGTGCCTTCATCCGTATACAGCTCAGCTTCGATACTCCCGTTCTTCACAAAAATGACTTCTTGGGTGTATTGAATCTGACGCTCGCAAACCTTGTGCACATGAGGCTGTAAATATTTACCCGAGTCATATCGCCAAGTGCCTACCTGAATGAAGTCTTGATCAGCTGAGTAAAAACTGAGGTCTTTCCCCCAACTCTCTCCAGGAATATATTTTGCAACCAACTTACCATCATAAACAACTTCTCGATTCAAACGGTATTCTCCTGTGTTGAGATATAAGATTCGATTGTTTTTCGAATCGCGTCTTTAAAACGTGTTTGAGGCCTCCAGCCTAATAGCTGATAGCCCTTAGACCCATCTACTGTTTTATACGGCGCTCCATCCGGTTTAGATAAATCTAAACGAATCTCACCCAAATATCCGACTTGTTCTGAAATAAACTGTGCCAAATCCAAGATAGAAATTCCCTGGCCCACTCCAATATTAATGGGATCGACATGAGGGGCTAGATCCAGTCCGCGCACCATCGCTTCAGCCCCGTCCTCGACATAGAGCCATTCTCTGACGGGCTTTCCGGTTCCCCAGACATCCACAAAAGGTGAGTGATTTTTCTTAGCTTCTACAAACTTTTGAATTAAAGCTCCCAGGGCATGGGATCTCTCAGGCTGAAAATGATCACCCGGACCAAACATATTAGAAAGAATCAAGGTCATGACGTCGAGGCCATATTGCTTTTGATAGGCCCAAGCTCCGACCCAGGATGCCTTTCTGACAAAGCCATAAGTCAGCACAGACTCATGAAGCGGTCCGTCCCAAAACTCTTCTTCCTTAAATAGGGTAGCTCGAGCGGGATAGGCACAATTAGAGATAGGATTCACTAGCCTTTGAATCTTGAACTCTCGACACGCCTCCATTAAATTCACGGTCATAATCAAATTATTATGAAATATTTCACCAGGATATTTGTAGCCGTACTGAATTCCGCCCACAAAAGCGGCACAATTCAAAACATGGGTGGGTCGAACTTGAGCAAAGAGGTCAAAAGTCTGCTCTCGATTCCGTAAATCTACACCCTTACTCTTTGAAGTTAAATGAAGTTCGATCTCAGATTTTTCAAGGAACTTTCTCTGAATCGCCTGCCCCAAGAATCCCGTCGCTCCGGTCAATAATACTTTTCTCATGAATCCAATCCGCCGATCGAATCATGACTCAGATCATAACGCATCATCAGCCGAACTAGCTCAGGAAGAGTCGTTTTGGACTGCCACCCTAACTCAGCCTTTGCCTTGCTAGGATTTCCACACAGAAACTCCACTTCCGTGGGGCGATAGTACGCAGGATCGATCTCGACTAGAACCTTCCCAGTGCGCCTATCGATCCCTTTTTCAGCAGATCCTGTTCCTTTCCATTCTAAATTGATTTCAACTTCCTTAAAAGCAAGATCAACAAACTCCCGGACAGTATGAGCCTGACCTGTTGCGATGACATAGTCATCCGCCTTTTCCTGCTGAAGCATCAGCCACATGGCTTCTACATACTCCTTGGCATAGCCCCAATCTCTTTTTGCATCTAAATTACCTAAAGTTAGGACGGATTGCTTCCCCTTACTGATCTTAGATACGGCGCGGGTAATCTTTTTTGTAACAAAGGTTTCGCCCCTTCGAGGGGACTCATGATTGAAAAGAAGGCCATTGCAAGCATAAACTCCATAGGCTTCCCGATAATTCTTAGCAATCCAGAATGCATAGAGTTTCGAAGCTCCATAGGGAGATCGTGGATAAAAGGGCGTTTCTTCACTTTGAGGAACCGTTCCGGGCAGTCCTCCAAATAACTCTGACGTCGACGCCTGATAAAGTCGGGTTTGAAGTCCACTATCGCGAATGGAATCCAACAACCTCAAAGTTCCTAATGCGTTCACCTCTGCTGTGTACTCGGGAACCTCAAAAGAAACTGCGACGTGCGATTGCGCGCCGAGATTATAAATTTCATCTGGACGGACGTCTCGCAGCAAACGATTGAGATTACTCGAATCACAAAGGTCACCATGATAGGTTTTCAAATGAGGGTGATTCCAGATATGATCAATCCGCTGAGTATTGAAATTTGAAGCTCTGCGAATCGTGCTATGAACTTCATACCCCTTATCGAGTAAGAGTTCTGCTAAATACGACCCGTCTTGGCCGGTAATTCCTGTAATAAAAGCGACTTTCCCCATAGATGACGAAGTATGGCAACGATTGGTGGCCCTTGACAAGCGAAAAGCGAGGGTTATTGTTTCTGTAACAGAAATCAGCTAGGGTCAGTGAGGATGAAAATTTTAGTCACTGGTGCAGCTGGCTTTATTGGGTCTACACTTTGTCACCGCCTCTTGGTGCGAGGAGACATGGTTTTAGGTATAGACAATCTAAACAACTACTACGACGTGAGCCTCAAAGAAGCTCGACTCAGCCGCCTTGTTTCTCACCCCCATTTTGAGTTCCAAAAGCTGAACATTTCTCGTCAATCAGAAATGGAAGAAATCTTTAAAAAATGGAAACCTGAAAGGGTCGTCCACTTAGCAGCCCAAGCAGGAGTGAGATACTCGCTCACCCATCCCCATGCTTATATTGAATCCAATATTCAGGGATTTATCAATATTCTAGAAGGATGCAGACACAATCAAATTGAGCATTTGGTCTATGCATCTTCGAGTTCAGTTTATGGTGCCAATGGTGATTTGCCCTTCTCAATCCACCACAATGTGGACCATCCGGTTTCCCTCTATGCAGCCACCAAAAAAGCAAATGAGCTCATGGCCCACAGCTATAGCTCGCTCTACCAAATGCCAACAACGGGTTTACGTTTTTTTACGGTTTACGGCCCCTGGGGCAGACCTGACATGGCCCTCTTCTTATTCACGAAAAACATCCTCGAAGGTAAACCGATCGATGTTTTCAATTATGGAAATTGTAAACGAGATTTTACTTACATTGACGACATCGTTGAAGGAGTGATCCGAGTTGTGGATCGAATTGCCCCAGCTAATCCCCAATGGGACAAAGATCACCCCGAACCCGGCACCAGCTACTGCCCTTATCGAGTGTACAATATCGGTAACAGCTCGCCGGTTTTATTGAATGACTTCATTCAGGTTCTAGAAGAAACATTAGGTAAAAAAGCAGAAAAACGCTTGTTACCCATGGCACAAGGTGACGTCGCTGAAACATTTGCAGACGTTAGAGAACTTGAATCTGAATTCGGCTTTCTTCCACAGACAAGAATTCAAGACGGCATTTCAAAGTTCGTCCAATGGTATCAAGGCTACTATCAAAAAAATTAAACTACAGGAAACTTGTCTGAGGGTATTCCAGGGAAAATTAAACAATTTTCGCTCAGTTCACGCGCCATTGAAATCATTTTCTCCTTCGGACGTCTTCTAACGGGGCGAGCCGGAACCCCTGCATAAATAGTCCAGGGTTCGAGATTTTTATTCACGAACGAACAAGGAGCTACAATTGCACCCTCGCCAAAAATCACTCCTGGCATGACCACTACATGAGTGCCCACCCCTGAAAAGTCCTGAAATACGATCGGGCCGCCAATGTATTTATCCTTAAAGCGATCTGGAATCGTTGGCCCAATCAAGCCTTCTCCTAGATGCTCTTCACTCACGCAGATGAGTCGACTCCCCGCTCCAATATTTGTAAAATTACCCATTTGAAGCAATCCATGCGCACCCCCGATACAAGTCACATACGGGCCAATATGAATATAGCTATTCAATAGGGCTTCGGTCGTGCAATAGAAACCCGTATCAATCGCAATACAATTCCCTAAGCTCACCAGATGGGGACGCCTAATTTCTACCTTGCTACTAATAAACACATCCTTCCCCACACTTTTGAGAAGCTGATAGTCGAACTGAGGAGAATTCACAGTATTTGTGTCCATAAAATTTTTTCTAGACCTCTAAAGGTGCCCGTTGTTTCTTAAAACGATGACTCACTTGGGATTCAGTCACAATCTCAATTTTAACTGGCACTTTGAAACTTGGCAGTCTTTCCTTACAGTATTTTCGAAGCCGCTGCACCATTGCCTTCGAATCTTCTGACTCAATCCATCTCACTTTAGCGCAAACGATATTGCCAATCAGTGGATTTTTCTCACCGTAAACAGTGACCTCAGCAACATTGGGAGCCTCCTGAATAATATTCTCAATCTCCTGAGGATATACTTTTTCACCTCCTACGTTAATTAATTCAGATTTCCTGCCCAAAACCTGAATGTACTCACCCTCCACGGCGACCTGATCACCGGTCATATACCACCCATCCTCAGTAAATGGAGAAACTGCATTCAAATAACCCAGCATCGCGGAACGAGCTTTGATTTGAAGCATTCCATCAATCACTCGGGTCTCATAGCCCTCTCCGCCGACTTTCATCCACAATGAATGATTATCTTTAGACTGGGTTCGAAGGACACCCAACTCGATCAACCCATAAGTCTGTTGTAATTTTACCCTCGGCATCATCTCCTGTACTTTTTTGAGAGTATTCAGCGGCATGGGCTCTGTGCCATAAGAAATAATCTTCAAACTTGCGAGATTGTAACGTTTATAAGCCTCACTGATCATCAGTAAGTTCAGAAAAGTAGGTGAAGCGGGAAGCACTTCTATTTGATGTTTTTCTATTGCACTGCAGATCGAATCCGGAGATCGTTGGTCCATTGCAAAGACGGTCCCTCCACTTGAAAGAGTGTGAAGCAAAGTATTCAATCCACCCCAATGGTCAAAAAGAAGAAAATTAAGAATCCGAAGAGAATGCCGGGTTAACTTAAATTTTTCAAGAAGAAGTGAGAAATCATGCACAGCCGCCTTCGGCACTCCCGAAGATCCCGAACTAAAAAGAACCAAGCCTGGAGTTTCCCGTTCACGAATGGTTTGATAATGAGGGTGCTCAGCACTCTGCGGCGTCGCCTCCCATCGAATAGTATCGTCGGCTTCTACTGAATACGAAAATTGCACTTGGGCAATTTTCGCGATGCTTTGCTTTTGAAGGTCATTCGCTGTCCTCAGAATAGGGGCAATAATGCAAGACTGACCGGTGAGTGCTAACAAGAGGGCAATTGAATTCGGAGAAAAATCACCCGTAAGACTGACAACGGTCCCTGGCTTTAAACCCATTTGATTCATTTCAGAATTCAATTCTGAAATGCGGCTAGCAAGCCACCGATAGCTAACTGATTGGTCTCTCCAGACGATCGCCGGAGAATCTGCACTTTTATCCAAAATATTCAATAAAAAATTAATGTTTTTCATCGCCCACTCCTACATTTCTACAATAGCCGAAGCATAAGACAATCCAACACCGAAGCCCACTAAAAGTACTTTTTGATGAGGACTTATTCGTCCCTGATCCAATGCATCCTTAAGAGCAATAGGTATCGATGCGGAGACAGTATTGCCTACTCGGGACAAATTAGAAAACGCCTTCTCCGGACTCAAATCAAAACGATGATTGAGCCAGTCCAATGCCATCTTGCTTGCTTGATGAAAGATGACTTGATCTATATTTTCAAGCTTTAGCTGATTGCGCTCTAATATTTTCTCAACGTGCTTGGGAATCTTCAACTTCACAAACATCAAAACTCCCATCCCATTCATATGAATGTTCTCAAGGCTGCGCAAATTGCCGCTCAAATCTGCCTTCACAATAGAAGTCTGATCAGACTTAGGCATACGACAACCCCCGGCAGGGATCATAAATTTATCATGATCTTTGCCTGAAGTAGCGCATAAGATATCCAGGATTCCGTCTTTTCCTTCAGAGCACCCCACCCAAGTAGCTGCCGCACCATCACCGAAGAGGACCCTTGCCGAACGATCCGATGGATGAATGTACTTTGAATAAGTATCTGCAGTGACCAACAGGACATTTTTAGCCTGCCTACTTGAAATCAGCCCTTGGGCAAGACTCAATCCATAGACAAATCCGGAACAAGCTAAATTATAGTCCATAGCAAAAACTTCATCTGGAAGTTCAAGCAACTTGTGCAGAATAGATGAATTAGGTGGCATGATATAGTCGGCGCTCTGAGTGCAAAAAATCAGTGCATCTACTTTTGACTTCAGGTCAGGATTTCCTTGAAATAATTTCAGGCAGGCTTGGTAGGAAAGATCGAGCGCTGTCTCATTTGGACTTGCGATATGCCGCGAATAGACCCCTGACTTTTCTTCGATTTGCTTAATATTCCAACTCGGATTTTCCTTTTGGAAGTCCAAGTTCGTTACAATCTGTTCTGGCAAATAATACGAAATCGCGTTAATTTTAGCTTTCATAAAAGTGCCTGCTTAAATTCTTCGTTATTCAAAAGCTCTTCCTTCAGAAGGGTTGGCCTACCATGGCCTGAATAAATCCGAGTCTCAGGCGATAGAAGACTCAAAGACCTCAAAGACTGCTTCAGCAACTCTGCATTCCCTCCAGGCAACTTCGTCGTCCCTACGGTTCCCCTAAAAAGAGTGTCGCCGGTAAATAGGCAGTCCTCAATTTTTAAACAAACACTTCCTGGAGTATGCCCGGGTGTCAGTAGAATTGAAACCTGGAAGTCGCAAACCTCAACCCCACTCCCCAAGTCATCAAATTTTTGATCGACTTCAGGAATGACAATCGGCGCATCTCCATCGAAAAGTTTTCTATAAAAATTAGCCGATCCCACCAATCTAAAATCACCTGAATGGAGATAAAAAGGAATACCGAATTTTTCTTTTAACAATGCTACAGCACCAATATGATCAAAATGTCCATGGGTATTAAGAATAGCTAGTGCCTTTAAATTGTGATCTATAATAAATTTTAAAATCGTATCAGCATCACTCCCCGGATCAATGATCAGGGCATTTTTATTCTCTCTGAAGACAATGTAGCAATTCTCCCTCCATTTTCCTGTTGGAATTTGGTGAATGGAGAGCGTCACTCAGACCCCGCCCAGGTAGAGAGTTTGACCCGTCATAGCATGACTCTGATCATCAATCAGATAATTCACGAGATGCGACACATCCTCAAACTTTCCCATTTCAGGAATGGCATTTCGTTTGAGAACTTCTTTCAGAGCAGCAGGATCGACCTGTGCTGACAGGTCAGTCGCAATTGCCGCTGGGCTCACCACATTGCAGGTAATGCCATAACTATAAACTTCTTTAGCGAAAACCCGCGTCCACGAAAGGACGGCTGCTTTACTCGCAGTGTAAGCAGACTCGCCAGGAACGTGATGATAAGCAGCCATGGATCCAAAATTGACAATTCTTCCAAATTTCTTTGGAATCATCAACTTTACAGATTCTCTAGATAAAAGATAAGTACCAAAAAAATTTGTCTCAAAGGTTTTTTGCATCCCCACCAGAGAGGTGAGCATAACAGGGGAAATCTTCGGATTAATTGCGGCATTATTTAAAAGATAGTCAAGCCGACCGTAAGTTTTCCGAATCGCCGATAGCATCTTTTGAACCTGAGGTTCATCCGCTACATTCAGTATAAAATGAAGATAGCCTGAATTTTCAATATTAGACGGACTCCTACTACACCCGATGACCTTAAATCCGCGAGACAGATAATATTGAGCCAAATACTTTCCAATCCCTCGACTCGTACCGGAGATGAGCATCACGCGAGAAGAGGGGGGAAATGAGTGAGAGTTTATTTTATTCGTCATTTTAGCGGCCATCAACCCTCTTGAGCTAGAACAGAAACGTATTGTACGAGTGTTCCAATTGTTTTAAAGGGACTCTCATTTTGAGAAAGAGCCCTTTCATCAGCTAGAACAATTCGGGTACCCAATTCATCTTCGATTTTCTGCTCTACGAGTACAACCAAATTGACAAGACCTAACGAATCTAATGGCCCGCCCTCTCCAAAAAGATGGGTCTCTAAAGTGTAATGATAATTTTCCTCAAACCCTAAAACATCTTTGAGTTCGTCTATTGCCGAAAAAATGACTTGGGTGACCTTTTGATTTGACATGAAATGACCTCGATTTAAGCTTTCCTTCAGAATCTATTGTATGTTCTAAATCTAACAGAAGCCTATCCAATCCTCAACCAGAAGGAATCAATTATTGTATTAAAATCACAGTTCAGATACCGTTTCGAGCTGAAGGCTCAATCAAAAAGCAACCCACTGTCTCATGTTTTGGGCCATGAGGATAATTCATGATCACTTGGGTCGGAATGGACATTCTTTTTTTTTCCGGATCGCTTTTTATTGCTGTATCTAATGGGCTTTGGTTTTCACGCCTCTTGGATCACCGAGTTTTTCGATATCGAAATCTAGCCGCCCCCATTCTGGGGCATTCGGCGGTTTCCGTTTTCGCCTTTTTTGCCTTCTACTTGAACTCCCCTCTCCTATTTACTTTTCTATTTCTTGTCTTTTCTGGGCTGCTTGCCCTTTTTTATTCCAAAAAAAGGGGCGAACTCAGCTTTTTAAATCGAACTCAGACCTACTCACTTCTGGGTGGACTCTTATTTTGCGTCGCCGTGCTTCTCACTCCCAAATGGATCGGGGGACATCGCTTCATGAGTTTTCAAGCAAATCCTTATGATAACTTGAATTATCTAGAAGCATCCATTGCTTATCAATACAACTCAAACAGCAAGCTCCTGCAACTGACTCCCGGCCAAATCGAGGTAGACCCCATTTTGGGGAGTGCCCGCTCTGGGGTGACTGAAAGCAGACCCGGTGTGGATATTCTTTTCGCAACCTTGAGCGCCCCCCTTCATCGATCCATGTTTAGAATTTCATACACTTATTTAGTTTATCTAGCAATATTCCTGTTTTTTGGCTCTGCATTCCTGTCTCTGAATTTATCGAATCTCGGACTCGAAAGGGGCATCCTCATAGCCACTGCCATCACGGGAGGGTTTTGGGGTCAATTTAGCATCGACCTGAATGCATGGAGTCAGCTTTCTAGCCAAGGTCCAGCCTTGCTTTCAGTCGCTCTGGCGAGTCGCTGGATGGCACGAAACTTTGGCAGCAAAAACGTACCCCAATATTTTAATTTACGCGCAATGCTTGCCTGGACTTTGAGTTTGAGTGGATGTGCCTTTCTTTATGGAGAAATCACGGCATTTTTTGCTGCCGTATACATAGGGTTCACACTAGTCGCTTGCACACTCCCTCGACTATGCCTTAGAAAAAAAACACTAGCACCTCTTGGAATACCCTTGGGTATGGGTCTCTGCCTTCTATTGGTTCTTCCCGTCTTTCGACCGACACTTGGCTACGTTTCAGGAATGTACCGCGGCGCTGCATTCGCTGATTGGTGGAACAATTTTTATAGTTTTCTTTCCGGTCGAGAAGGTGTTTTCAATCTCCCGATTGTCTGGAAAGGGTCTAATTTCCTTGCCGGTCTTTTAGGGGTTTTTTTTATTGGTCCCGGAGCCCACTGGGCAGCCTGGCCGAAGGCGATTGCTCACCTTTTGGTCCTCTTTTTCCTCATCCCTATTCTTTTTCGGTTCATAACCTGGGTCTGGCAATCCTTTAGAAAAGCGCCATGACGGGCGTCCTTCTCTTCACCATTTTCATCGGGCTCATGCTGGCCGGCGTGCCGATCGGGGTGGCGCTGGGCATAGGCGGTGCGATTGCGATTGCGATCGCCA
>JANNCA010000191.1:0-14443 GCA_031386075.1 Oligoflexia bacterium | reverse complement strand
TTCAAATCGTGTAAAGAACTCTCTGGTCGGCCTGGAAATTGGAGCGAATGACACCTCTAGTTTGTAGTTAGAGTCCCCAGACAGGAGTCATCAGCGCGGAAAAATCAGCCGGCCTCAGGATTCAACTTGCCTTCTTAGCGTCTTCCTGGGTTAAGACTTCCTTGCCTACCCGGGGAGCGCCGGGATCTGGGATTTCCCCATCTGGGGTGTGAGCCACATTGTGATCAGGGTTTGGCTGGTTCCCTTCACGAGGGGATTTGCAATGAGCATGCTCAGGCTGGCGCTCTTGCGATAGTCGCCTAGATATATTAAATGGTTATAATGTATTTTTAAACAAAAAGTGTGCAGTTTTGGTCATCACGGATTTAAAAGTTCCGCAAATCTAAAAACTGGGGATTACTTAGGCAATGAATGGACTCCAGCTTGTTCGGTGGGATAAATGATCAGTTCTTGAATATTGACATGGGCCGGTCTTTGGGTGCACCAGAGGATCGTTTCAGCTATGTCACTAGCGGCGAGGGGCTTCCGGCCTCTATAGACTTCATCCCCCCACTCTTTGTTTCCAAATCGAACTTCGCTAAATTCAGTTTCAACCATTCCGGGTGAAATTTCGGTGATACGTACTCCAGTCCCTTTGACGTCCAACCGGAGGCCTTCGGTGATTGCTCGAACTGCATATTTTGAGGCGCAATAGACCGCCCCTTTCTCGTAGACCCAGTGTCCGGCGACAGAGCCTACGTTGACAATATGGCCCCGGCGGTGGGAGATCATTTGGGGTAGAAAATTTCGAGTGACATAGAGAAGTCCTTTGATATTCGTATCAATGACCGTGTCCCAGTTTTCTGGCTTGCCCTCCTGAATAGGGCTTAGGCCTATGGCAAGGCCGGCATTATTAATGAGAATTTCAACGTTCTCAAATAACTCGTTGTGTTTTCTGAAGAGTTCTTCGATTTTGATTTTATTTCGAATGTCCAAACAGAAAGTATGGATTGAAACCTCATGCTTTAATTGGATTTTTTGTTGAATTTCTGTGAGGCGGTCTATTCTGCGGGCGATGAGAATGAGGTCATGTCCAGCAGCAGCAAAGGCTTGTGCGCATGCGGCTCCGATACCACTAGATGCTCCTGTAATGAAGGTTAGCATTTTAGAGTCTCCCTATCCTCATTTTCAAAACATTTCGGAAGGGATAGGGCAAGTAAAATCGTTTATGTAGAGGCGACTTGTATTTCAGAATACCCAATGTTATTACTCGCCTATGATGGACTTCGACTTAGTTGTAATTGGCGGTGGCCATGCTGGAAGCGAGGCAGCCCACGCTGCTGCAAGAATGGGTTGTGCTACGGCATTGCTATCGTTGGATCCTTCCCGTATTGGATTTATGTCCTGTAATCCTGCTATGGGGGGATTAGCTAAGGGGCAATTAATTAAGGAGATTGATGCGTTGGGTGGTGTAATGGGGATGAACACTGACAAAACTGCCATTCAGTACCGAAGGTTGAATTCTAGCAAGGGGCCGGCAGTCAGGTCCTCTCGAGCACAGTGTGATAAGGCCCTTTATGCTCTGAGGATGCAGGAATATTTAGGGCAAGTTCCCCAGTTGAAAATTCTAACGGGCGAAGTCGTTGAAATCTGGGTCGAGGCTGGAAGAGTTTGTGGGGTTGTGCTAGCGGATGGAAGTCAGATCAGTTGTCGCAGTGTTGTGATTACTTCCGGGACCTTTATGAGGGGGGTGATGTATACCGGGTTTGAACAAGAGGCCGGAGGACGTGTAGGAGATCGGGCATCTTTAGGGTTGAGCGGAAGTCTGGAAAAACTGGGCTTTCGACTGAGCCGACTCAAAACGGGGACTCCGCCGCGACTCGACAGGAAAAGCATTGATTATAGTCGGGTCGAACCTCAACCGGGGGATGAAAAACCGATTCCTTTTTCGTTTTACTTTCGTTCAAGTTCTTTCCCGGTTTTGCCTCAGGTCAGTTGCCATCTGACTTATACCAATTCCAGAACTCATGAGATTATCGAGCGAAATTTTTCACGCTCCCCCATGTTTACCGGGTTGATTCAGGGTGTAGGTCCTAGGTATTGTCCATCGATCGAAGACAAGGTGAAGCGATTTAGAGAGCGAGATCGGCATCAGATTTTTCTGGAGCCTGAGGGGCTCACTACGGACGAAGTTTACGTGAACGGCATTTCCACCAGCCTTCCTAGGGATGTGCAGGAGGAGTTTGTTCATTCGATTGTAGGATTGGAGCAGGCCGAATTTATTCGGTATGGTTATGCGGTCGAGTATGACTGCATCGATGCAAGACAGCTTCGAGCTACTTTCGAATCTAAGGATATTTCGGGGCTTTTTTGTGCGGGACAAATTAATGGAACCTCGGGTTACGAAGAGGCGGGTGCACAAGGGCTGATCGCGGGAATCAATGCGGCACTCTTGATTCAGGAAAGAGATTCGTTCATACCGCTGCGGTCAGACGGGTATTTGGGGGTTTTGGCGGACGATTTGGTGCTAAAGGGTGCGGATGAGCCTTATCGAATGTTTACTTCACGAGCGGAGCATCGACTTTTGCTGAGGGAAGACAATGCTGATCTGCGGTTGAGTGAAATGGGACGAAAATTAGGACTCTTGAGCGATGCTCAGTATGCGATTTTTGAGAGAAAACGGTCGGCGATCGAAAAGTGGAGGGCAGAAATCGAGAAATTTTCTCTACCCCCCCATGACTTAGTGAATGATTGGCTTTTAAAGAGGGGCTTGAACCCACTCAAGGATCGAGTTTCTGGCGATGTTTTTTTAAGGCGACCTGAAGTGAAGTGGAAAGATCTTTGCGATTTGGGTTTTGACGGAGGGGATGTGACTGAGCCCGTGAGTGAGCAAGTCGAGATTCAGATCAAGTATGAGGGATATATTAAGCGAGATCTTGAGATTCTAGAAGGAGTCCAGAAGAGTGAATTCGTAAAGATCCCTTTGAGCCTAGATTTTGGTTGTGTCCCGGGGCTTTCGAATGAAATCAAAGGAAGGTTAGCGATGACCCGCCCCGAAACACTCGGGCAAGCCTCCCGAATGGCTGGAATGACTCCTGCTGCCGTAGCCAATTTAATGATTTATTTGAAGATGGGCAGTGCCCGCGGTGTTGTTGCCGTCGGAGGTGACTCGTGTCTATAAGTGAGCTTCGTGGGATTCTTTTAAAGGCGGCAGAAGTTCAACCCGTCCTCAATCAGGAAAAAATACTCGAGTATTATGAGTCAGTAGTGAGAGAAAACGAGGTCCAGAATTTGACCCGGCTGATATCTCCTGTTGATTTTTATGAAGGGCATATTTTAGATGTATTGGAACTATTGAAAACCGAATGCACTGATTTTCCCGCAATGGATTTGGGCTCTGGTGCGGGAGTACCAGGTTTATTGGCAGGCATCATGACCACGAGCAAGTGGGTACTCGTAGAGTCCGAAAAGCGAAAGGCGAATTACTTAGAGCGAGCGGTGACTAGTCTCGGTTTAGGGAGTCAGTTGAGTGTCTATCCGGGAAGGGCAGAGGACTACTTAAGGGGGGCAAGGAGTCCGAAGGCATTCAGAGTGGGGTCGATCGTCGCGAGAGCCGTTGGATCCGTTCATCGAATTTATTCTTGGATCAGAGAATGTTCTACGTGGAACAGTTTAGTTTTATTCAAAGGGCCTGGGTGGGACGAGGAATGGCAAGAATTTCAAGGAAGCAAATTTAAGGATGAGTTAATCGTTGTGCTCGACCATGCTTATAAGGTCGGGGCGCTTGAGAAGGCTCGGCGTATCGTTAAACTTTCAAGAAAGCCTTCTAGAATTCATTCTAGGGTGGGAATCTAGAAAAAATCTGCTTGCCAGTGTAAATATTCACGGCTAGCCTCAAGCTAAGCAATCGCAAAGGCGAATCAAAAGTTTGAATAAGCTTGATTATCCACACCAACCACAACCGCAATGTTCTAGGGGCGCCTAGTGGGGTTCTCCTGGAACAGCAGCTTAAGGAGTAACGATGGGTAAGATCATTGCAGTAGCGAATCAAAAAGGTGGAGTTGGTAAGACAACCACGACAGTGAATCTCGCAGCCTCTCTGGCCGTTGCTGAGCAACGGACACTCGTTTTAGATTTTGATCCTCAAGGAAATGCAAGCTCAGCTTTTGGGATTGACCGAGCTTCGGTCGGCAGTCGAGGAAGCATTTACCATGCTCTCATCGGCCAAGTTCAAATTTCAAAAGTCATTCAACCGACTGAAATGGAGTGCCTATTTGTAGCGCCTGCGAATGGGGATCTGGCTGGTGCAGAAATCGAACTTGTGGGGGCCTTTGCCCGTGAAGGTAAGTTGAAGGCGGCGCTGGCAGAAATTCAAAATCAATTTGACTTCATTTTAATTGATTGCCCTCCGTCGTTAGGTCTTTTGACCGTGAATGCACTGACTGCGGCGAATTCATTTTTAGTTCCCTTGCAGTGCGAGTATTTCGCTTTAGAGGGTCTCAGTCAGCTTTTACACACGGTCTCACTCATTCGCCAAAGCCTAAATCCGGCGTTGGGTGAAGAAGGAATTGTCCTGACGATGTATGATAGTAGAAACAATCTGGCAAATGAAGTCGTCAAGGAAGTGAGAACCCATTTTGGCGATCAAGTTTTCACCTCGGTGGTTCCAAGGAATGTCCGTTTGAGCGAGTGCTCAAGCTTTGGGAAGCCGATATTGCTTTACGATATCGATTCTAAGGGGTGTTTAGCTTATCTTAATCTAGCAAAAGAAATTTTGGCAAAAAATCAAAATCAAGTAGCGATCTCTCAAGCTCAACGGAAGGCCGCAAGGCTTGGGGCGTCTCATGATCATCGCGTCACACCTTCCTCAACGTATTAAATTTTGGAGAATTCAATGGCACAAAAACCTGTTCTTGGAAAAGGCCTCGCTTCTTTATTTCCTCCCTATTCGCCTTCGAATCCCCATTCGGGTGCGACTGCAGGCGCGGGGAGTGCTCTCATGAATTCAGGAGGAGTGGGAGGAGGGTTAGAAAATGCCGGCATCTCTGGTGCAACGAGTGTGGATACTTCCAATCGAGATCGCCACATGGGAATTAGTATGGTTTCTGTAGAGGAGATTTTCGCTAATCACTTTCAACCGAGACGGGAATTTGAAGAAACCGCTCTCATGGAACTAGCTCAGTCTATTAAAAGTAGCGGAATTATTCAGCCTTTGGTTGTGAGGAAGAGTACAACAAAAGATGGCTTTGAATTGATTGCAGGTGAAAGGCGCCTCAGAGCTGCTAAGTTGGCCGGTCTTAAGCAGATCCCCATAGTGATTCGGCGCTCAACAGATCGAGAAGCCTTGGAGTTGGCGCTCATAGAAAATATTCAAAGGCAAAATTTGAATTGTGTGGATGAAGCCTTGGCCTATTTTCAGCTCATTCAAGATTTTTCTCTGACTCAAGAAGAAGTCTCCGAACGGGTGGGAAAAGATAGGGCCTCGGTCGCTAATTATCTCCGCCTTTTGCGTCTTCCTGAGGAAATTATCGAAGACCTGAAGAATCAGGTATTGTCATTTGGGCATGGTAAGGCTCTATTGGCGCTAGATGATGCGGAAATGCGTCTTCGTGCGAGGGGCCAAGTGATTGAAAAAAAAATGAGCGTCCGTGAGACCGAAGCTTTGGTTGAAGAGATGAAGCAAGCGATTGAAGAGTCCAAAAACAAAGCACTTCATTTAGAGGGGCCGACAAAAACCCCATTAGCAGCTAGATTTAGTCAACTATCAAAAGATCTAGGGATGCATTGGTCTGCAAAAGTTGAAATTAAGGGCAGTGATCAACGGGGTAAAATAGTGATTCATTATTCTTCAAGACAAGAGCTTGATCGTCTTGTAGAAGACATGCAAACTAAGAGAATATGAGTCGCACATCAAATCTGAATGTTCCAGTGAATCATCCATTAGTGACTGCAGTGATTGATCATGGCTGTGAGTTTGAAGGGAAGCTTTGCTTTCATGGTACGGTTCGAATCGGGGGAACATTTCGAGGAGAGATCTACACCTCAGATACCCTGATTATCGGCGAAGGGGCTCGTGTCGATGCGCAAATTGAAGCAGGAACGATTATTATTAGTGGTGAAGTGAATGGTAGCCTTCGAGCCAAGCATCGAATCGAGATTCACAAGCCTGCTGTCTTCAGAGGTGACATCCTGACCCCTAGCTTGAGTGTGGATGAAGGGGTGATTTTCGAGGGGAGCAGTAAGATGGCTCATTCTCCCACTCATCCGGCAAGGTCTTTTCTTACTTCGAGTAAGTGATAAAAGCTTGACCCCTAATCGCACCCTGTGTTAGCAAATTTCTAAGTTTCCTAAACAATGAGGCGTTAGTTTGTTTGGAGCGTGATGTGAACGCACTTCTTGATCAGCTTGAATTGAATAATTCGTTTTTTATAGAACTTGGAATCATTGCAGTTCTGTTTGTAGTTTTGTCTAATCTTTTCTTTCGTCCTTTTCTTAAGCTATTTGAAATGAGGAACAAGAGAACGGTTGAAGATAAAAAAGCCGCAGAAATACTTATGGCTCAAGCCAGCGCAAAACTGGATGAGTATAAACGACTGCTTGAGGAAGAGAAGAGGCTCGCAAAAAAAGAATATGAAATTGTTTTAACTGAAGCACGTAAACAAGAGGCAGAGATTCTTGCCCAGGCTAGGGAGCAGGCAAAGAAAATGACTCAGGACGCAGTTGACTCAGTGAATCGGCAACGCGAGAACCTTCGAAAGCAACTTGATTTAGATGTCGAGGAAGTGGTTCAGAATATTTCAGAAAGATTACTGTCAAGGAAAATTTAATGGAAACGTTGGTTGCATCCAGTATTAATCTATTTATTTTGTTGATTTTTATGGTCTTCAAATTAAGAGCCCCACTACGGACCTTTGTATCTCAGCGACACAGCTCGATTTCTCAGGAAATTCATTTGGTTCATGAGCAGCTACTTAAGGCCCAGGGCCAATATGATGAGTTTTCGGGTAAGCTCAAATCAGTCGGGGCAGAAGTCGAAGTGCTGAGGCAGCAGATGAAGCAGGACTCGGCCTCGGTCAAGCAGAGGATTTTATCTGAGGCAAAACGGTTAGCTTTAGTATTAGGAGCTGACGCAAAGGACTCGGCAGAAGGTCTTTATGCAGAGCTCAAGGGGCAGCTTTATTTTGAGTTGTCGTCGAGAATTATGGATAAAGTCGAAAATTTGCTTCGGGAGAAGCTGAGCGGAGACGATCGCATTCGTATTCGCCATGATTTTACCAGCCAGGTGGAGAAAGTATCATGAGTGTTTCCACTTCCTATGCAAGAGCACTTTATGAAGCTGCGCGTGAACAGAATTTATCATCCGCTTCAATTGGGATGATGGAAGAGCAGATGGATGCGCTTCAGGCTGTTTTTGATCTATCGAAAGAAACTCAGGTTGCTCTTTTAGGACCCTTGACCTCAATTCGGGAGAAATTGGCGATTTTGGAGAGTTTTGGCAAAAAACTCGAGTTTCCTCCTTTGTTGATTCAATTTGTTGGGTTGCTAGCAAAAAAAGGGCGGTTGAACCTTTTAAAAGAAATTCGGAACTCATTGAGTTCAGTTCGACTCACCCTAGAAGGGGGAGTCCTCGGGCATTTAGTATCAGCTGATCCTATTGGAAAAGCAGATATTGATATTTTAGCAAAAGCATTGAGTCAAAAATTCGGAAAAAAGGTGGCGTTCCGAGTATCTACTGATGCTTCACTTTTGGCAGGAATGAAAGTCACCGTAAACGGAGTTACCTATGATGGGACGCTCCGTTCTCAAATTCAAAAACTCCGTGATCAGTTTGTCGCCGGGCTTCCTGGCGTTCAGGCTTGATCTATTTAGTTTCGAGGAAGGTATGCAAATTCGTCCCGAAGAGATTACTCAGATTTTAAAAACTCAACTTTCTAATTTCGAGAAACGTTTAGATGTTTCCGAAACCGGCAGCGTAGTCGCTGTTGGAGACGGTGTTGCCAAGGTTTACGGTCTCGATAAAGCGATGGCCGGAGAACTCGTTGATTTTGGTGGCGGTGTTGGAGGGATGATTCTCAATCTTGAAGAAGAGAGTGTAGGTATTGCTATTTTAGGTGACGATACCCAGATTAAGGAAGGGTCGATCGTCAAGCGGACCAACAAAATTGTTCAAGTTCCAGTAGGCGAAGAACTCCTAGGCAGGGTTGTGAATGCATTAGGGATTCCCATCGATGGGAAAGGGGATTTGAACGCTAAGCATTCAAGAAGAATTGAAATCAAGGCTCCCGGTATTGTTGCTCGACAATCTGTCAAAGAACCCCTTCAAACAGGAATTAAAGCGATCGATGCAATGATTCCGATTGGGCGTGGACAGCGAGAACTGATCATTGGCGATCGTCAAACTGGAAAAACAGCAGTTGCGATTGATACCATTATTAATCAAAAGGGTCGTGGAGTTTACTGTATTTATGTGGCGATTGGCCAGAAGCAGTCTACGGTTGCTCAAGTTGTGGACAAACTTCGTGAGCATGGAGCGTTGGAACACACGATAGTGGTTGCAGCGACCGCTTCCGAGCAGGCTCCTCTCCAGTTTTTGTCCGCTTATACGGGCGTAACCATGGGCGAGTGGTTTCGTGACAACGGCAAGCATGCGCTCATTGTTTATGATGACCTCACGAAACAGGCTCAAGCGTATCGACAATTGTCATTGCTCCTTCGGCGGTCTCCGGGTCGAGAAGCTTATCCAGGGGACGTATTTTACTTGCATTCTCGGCTTTTGGAGCGAGCCGCAAAGCTTTCTGATAAATTAGGTGGAGGATCACTGACTGCACTCCCCATTATCGAAACACAGGCCGGCGATGTCTCTGCTTATATTCCTACGAATGTGATTTCAATTACGGACGGACAAATCTTTCTTGAAACTGACCTGTTTTACTCTGGTGTTCGTCCGGCGGTGAACGTGGGTTTGTCAGTTTCCCGGGTAGGAGGCAGCGCTCAGATTAAAGCAATGCGTCAGGTGGCTGGAACGTTGCGCCTGGAGTTGGCGCAATATCGAGAGAAAGCAGCGTTTGCTCAGTTTGGCAGTGATTTGGATGCAGCGACTCAGAGGCAATTGGCACGAGGACAAAAGCTGACAGAAATTCTTAAGCAGGGTCAATACGCCCCCATGTCTGTCGAAAAGCAGGTGCTTATAATTTTTGCAGGCACGCAGGGCTATTTGGATAAGTATGCGACAAGCCAAATGGCTGAATATGAGCGGCAGTTGGAACTCTTTATAGAGAAAAAACATCCTGAAATTTATAAGGAAGTTATAAGTTCGGGTAAAATTGATGACACTTTGAAAATTAAAGTGGAACAGGCCCTTAAACAGTTTGAAAACGTTTTTGTTGCCTAAGGTGGCGAGCGTAAAATGGCGAGTATAAAAGATCTCAAAAAACGCATTACTACAGTCAAAAATACACAGCTTACGACTCGCGCAATGAAAATGGTTTCTGCGGCAAAGCTTCGCAGGGCGCAGGATGCCATTTTAAACCAACGACCTTATTCGAGGCAAGTTCAGGGACTTATTCAGAAGGTTGCCTCTTCCATGACGATTGCTGACAATCAATTTCCGTTGCTTTCTCAAGTGTCTGGAAAAGAGCCGGGTCTGAAGCGGATTCTGTTGGTGATGGTGACCTCTGATCGTGGGCTTTGCGGTGGATTTAATAGCAATGTGATCAAAAAATGTCAGAAATGGGTCTTGGATCAGGGAAAACAATTTGAGTCGGTAGAATTTGCCTACGTGGGTCGAAGAGGGCATGATTTTTTTAAGTCAAAAAAAGCGAAGCCCGGCACCTACTATTCAGAAGTTTCAGGGAAAATGACTTGGAGTCATGCCAGAAAACTTTCTGAACAATTGATGGGTCGATTTCTCAAGAATGAGTTCGATGAGATTAAGTTCGTTTATAACGAGTTTAAAAATGCTGCGATGCAAGAAATCGTGGTAGAGAGTTTTCTTCCTTATGATCTTGAGTCTGGAGCTTCAGGTACAGGATCAAAAGGCACATCGGCGGTCCATGAGGGGGCTGTCTGTGATTTTATTGTTCAGCCAGGCAAAGCTGAGGTGCTGGCGGAATTGTTAGAGAGAAACTTTTCAATTCAGACTTTTAGAATATTGCTTGAGTCACAAGCAAGTGAACATGGTGCCCGAATGTCTGCGATGGAAAACGCAACTAAAAATGCGGGCGAAATGATTCGGAAGCTAACGCTGCAGTATAACAAACAGCGTCAAGCGGGAATTACCAAAGAATTACTTGAGATTATCTCGGGAAGCGAATCCCAAAAAGCATAATCGAAAAGCTACTCGTTTGAAGGAGAACGGAGTTATGTCAGCAACAGCTAAGTCCCAAAATCTCGGCCGAATTAAGCAAATTATCGGGCCGATCGTAGACGTTGAGTTTGAGGCAGGTCAATTGCCAGCAATTTATCACGCGGTCCGTGTGACAAACCCCTCTGTTGGCGATTCTGAATGGAATCTCGTCCTGGAAGTGGCCCAGCATTTGGGAGAAAATACAGTTCGCTGTATTTCTATGGATAGCACGGATGGGTTGGTACGAGGGCAATCGGCACTAGATACTGGCAATCAAATTCAAATGCCTGTAGGGCGTGAAACCTTAGGACGTATCCTCAACGTCATTGGTGAGCCCGTGGATGAGGGGGGCCCCGTTCATGCGAAGAAAACCTACTCAATTCATCGACAGGCTCCTGCTTTTAAAGATCAGTCTGTCAGTATTCAGCCTTTTTTTACAGGGATTAAAGTCGTTGATCTTCTTGCTCCCTATGCACGAGGCGGAAAAATTGGACTGTTTGGTGGGGCTGGAGTGGGTAAAACAGTGCTCATCATGGAGCTGATTAACAATATCGCGACTCAACATGGTGGATTCTCAGTTTTTGCAGGTGTAGGTGAGCGAACTCGTGAAGGCAACGATCTCTGGATGGAAATGAAAGAATCCGGAGTTCTGGCAAAAACCGCACTGGTTTATGGCCAAATGAATGAGCCACCCGGTGCTCGCGCTCGCGTGGCTTTATCGGCACTGAGTGTGGCTGAATATTTCCGTGATGAAGAGAGCCAAGATGTTCTCCTATTTGTTGATAATATTTTTCGATTTACCCAGGCTGGATCTGAAGTGTCCGCATTATTGGGGCGCATTCCTTCAGCAGTGGGGTATCAGCCTACTTTAGCAACAGAAATGGGTGAGCTTCAGGAGCGAATTACTTCAACCCATAAGGGGTCTATTACCTCGATTCAGGCTATTTATGTGCCTGCAGACGACTATACGGATCCAGCTCCGGCAACTACTTTTGCCCATTTGGATGCGACGACCAATCTTTCTCGGCAAATTGCTGAGTTAGGGATTTATCCGGCAGTGGATCCTTTGGCTTCGACTTCTCGAGTATTAGATCCACGAGTCGTGGGTGAGGAGCACTATCGGGTTGCTCGATCCGTCCAGGCTGTTTTGCAAAGGTATAAGGACCTACAAGATATTATTGCCATTTTGGGGATGGATGAGCTTTCTGAGGAAGATAAGCTGACTGTTTCTCGAGCCAGAAAAATCCAGAGATTTTTATCTCAACCCTTTACGGTTGCCGAGCAGTTCACGGGCATGAAGGGTAAGTTTGTGAAGATTGAGGATACTATTCGCGGCTTCCGAGAGATATCTGAAGGCAAGTATGATGATTTGCCTGAACAGGCTTTCTACTTAGTAGGGACTATTGAGGATGCCATTGAAAAGGCTAAGACACTTAACTAAGGAGAGTTCCTGTGAGTAATGGATTGAAGCTGAGTATTTTATCACCTGAGCGCCGGCTTTTGGAAAGAGCAGAGGTTGAAGAAATTACTCTTACTTCCAGTGAGGGACAAGTTCAGATACTTTCTGGACATGCTCCCATGATTGGGACACTTCAGACCGGGTACTTTCGTTACCGTTCTTCGAATAGCCCGCCTGTGGTAGGAGTGATCTCAACTGGGTTCTTTGAGGTGGCTTATGACGAGGTTCATGTCATGGCCGAGACATTAGAGTTACAGGGTGAAATTGATATTGACCGGGCGAAGAAGGCTCAGCAACAAGCTGAAGAGACTCTGAGAGATGCAGTTTTAGATGAGCATCAGTTTAAGAAATATCAGCTTAAACTTCAGCGCTCCATCATTCGCCAACAACTGATCGGGCGGGATTCTTTATAGAGGATGACTCCTGAGAAGCGACTCTTGTCGGTAGTTTTTTTTTAGTCTACACTTAATGTTGAGTCCAAGATGGACGATCAATGATTAAGGTAACCCTTTCATGTATGGACGGCAGGGAAGCAGTTCTGCATTTCAGTTAAATTCATTCACGACCAGCCACTTGGCTCTCGTTTCTATTTCAATGGTGTCAATTCTATTTGCACTGTTCTCGCAATGGATCGTGCGTCCGGCATTGGATACACGTACTTCTATTGATTTAAGCGGATTGAACTGGTTGGCTCAATTTGAAATGGGATTTTCTTTGAGGGAGCCTTTCCCTTTGGCTCATGAGATTCTCCTGCCTATACACAAAAGTGTACAAGGGGCTTCTGGGACCCTGCCCAAGTCCTTCCGGAAGTTCAGAGGTTCAGGGAAAATTCGAGCGGTAGATAAAATTCATTTAAATGCGGCTATCCCAATGGCTTCTCCTGTGGTACTTCGAGCTGACGAAATAGACTCATTAGAGCGAAGGAAACTAGCGGATATGCATCGATTTCTCACTCTTAGGATGATGGTAGCCTTGAATGCGTCAGTCATCTATTCCACTCCAGAAGTTGTTTCTGCAGATTCGGTAACTCTGAGTAGCCATTCGGAGAGCCCTACTGTTCATAAAATATTTGTTCCTAATAAAAAAAGAGTAGCTAAAACGCAAGCGGGCAAAAGAAAAGAAGACGTTGTTGCAGAACGATTTCAACAGCAGGTGACTCCAGTGAGTCAGGATATTTTCGAAGATTCTCAGCCAATTTTGGGCCAAATTCAACTCCAAATGAGTCAATTAGTTTTGGACACAGCTCACAGTCACCTAGGTCGACTCCATGCGAACGCGCAAACGATGTCAATTCAAAGAGAGGTAAGTCAATTAGTGGGGCAGGGCGAACTTAAAGCACTTGATTTAGAGCCAGAGGCGGTTTCAGAGTTGGCCAATACGGGCATTCAACTTTCTGAGTTTATTCTAAAAAGTGCTCAAGGCGATTTACAGCAGCTTCAGGGAGTTTTAGTAAATCCTTCTGCTTCTACCCTTGGACAAGTCAGATTTCGTCATGACTACTCATCTCTCGGACTTTCTCTTGAGAGTATTCAATCAGAAAAAGTTACAGGTGACTACTCACCTTTGAAAGTCATCTCGAATCATTTGGCTAGTCGTGCTTTTGCATTAGATGCTAGTGACACGCAAGGTCTGGAGTCCAGCACGATTGAAAGTTCCCCGGCAGAAGAGAGTCCTCCATTTGTTGAAGCCTTCGATGGCCGCATGACTCGAATCGATGGGGTGGCTTCAAAAATGCTGACTTCCGAGAGGATAGATGGAGACCTCGAGAGAGGGTTAGGATTTGCCGAAGAAGGCGCTCATCATTGGTCGACTTTGGAATGGTACGATCCAGGATACAATGGTCCTCAATCCATTCCTCTCGTAAGTCGAAATGACCTCGAATATGTCACCTTTGCTGCACATATTAAAAGCCAAGACGAGGGCAATGGGTTTGTTTTTGGAAAAATAGCGAGAGGATGGGAGCTCGGTTATTTGGATGGCATTGAAAAAGCTATTTACCTTTATCGACGAGATGTCAAAGATTCCGTCGGCAATATCATCCATCGCCAGGGAACGGTCATTAGCGATGTTGATCTTAAGAGTGAGCTGAGCGAGGAACGATATTATGTCGTCGTCAATGTTCGCCCAGGGGCAAAATGGATTAGAGTCGTTTCTCAGTGGGGCGAGGGAAAGGGCGCTTTGGCCGTAGCTGTTTTAGAAGGGACAGGTTCTCATCGGGACCTCACTCAAATTGCTGAGAGAACCTTAGTTGGGCATGTTTTCGGAGCCTCAGAAGATGAAAACGATTCTTCGGTCGTGAGGCGGATAGGGATTGAGGTCAATGAACAGCCTCATGCCCGAACAGAGCTGTTTGGATCTGCTGCAGATTTTTCAGTCTCTCATATTGTGACATTTGGAAACTACCCATTCTATGTCAACTTAGTTCACTCCGAGGGAGCCAGCGATATTCGACAGTATCGGGTTTTCCCCTCAGAGATGCAGGATTTTACTTTTTATGAAATTAGCCAAACAAAATTAAGTTCTTGGATAGCTCAGATGGATGAGGGAGAATTTTCTTCAAGTCCTGAGCGTAGTCAAAACATTGTAGTAGCTGCAGTTCCTCAGGTGGTTCGACTCCAGGAAGGCCATATTTTGACCCCTCATATTAAGGAAATTCTCTC
>JANNCA010000164.1:0-5019 GCA_031386075.1 Oligoflexia bacterium | reverse complement strand
GTAGTGATCTAAGAGTCTTTGGTAAATGGACTGAATCGACTTGGATACCTTTCCTCTTGCAGCTCCCCAAATGCCTGAGCCAGGCTTTGATATTTTCCCTGATTCAGTTGCATCACTGCGGGTTTGAGTTAGAAGTAGGCTTTTGAGCGGGGATTTGACGGGTTGGGAGAGGTCAAAGCAAGTGCTATTTGGGTTCATTGGAGTAGCAGCTTGGAGCGTAGGTATAAATCCTAATAGAATGACGGAATAAATAAAAATAATTTTTTGAACCATTTTCATACAATTAAGTTATCTAAGTCCGAACATTTTGTACATCAAGTTAAAATTCATTTTGGAACAATTGTAAAATATTTATACACCTCGCAGTTGATGGGTTTTGGATTCAGGGTTAGATTTGTTCATGAATTTTTATGGCACTGGTCTTGCTTAAAACCGCCGGCGTGAAGCAGAGGTGGGAACATGGCAACAATTGAGACCTTAGAAAAAATACAAAAGCAAAAATCAGAAAAAACAATCAACGTCAAAGTTTCGGCGGTGTCTCGAAAGAAAGCCGCTCAACTGGAGCGGTTTCTTAGGTATTCATCTGCGAAGAGCGCCTGGGGAAAGGATCAGAAGTTATTGCATTGTAATCTACTTTTAGTTCCTACCGCTAAGAATTACACTGTTCTTCTTGCAATGGGGCGGGATAAAAAATAAAAGTACTCGATCCTGAAATTTAAGAAAATTGAAGGTGTTTGTGGTGAGTAAGCAGAGAAGAGGCTAGGTGATTGACCATCGGACTTTTAGACATCAATGCTTTTTGAAGTACGTGAATGGCTGCGTCGGTATTAGGTGAATTTGAGTTGTTATCTAGATAATTTTCGATAGATTTAAGAGCTACAATTTGTGGATATTCTAATGTGACTTGAATTCCAGATGCGCCATCTATATGTGGAGAGTCTTGGGTCGAGTTATTGCAGTTGGATAGGCTCAAGCAGGGTTCTTCCGTTACGACTTGGGCAAGGAAGTCAAAGTCCTGATTTGTTTGTAGATTTTTTCCAACTATGAAGACAATGGTTCCCCTTTCGTTTCTTGATTCTAGATGGAGCTGCGTGTATTCTCGCTCCATTGCTTCTTTGGTTTGAGTGGATAAGTTATTGAAGTCTTGGTCAAGCCGGGGGTCATTATCATTTTTTGATTTCAAAATTTCATTCAGCACATCCATTTTTTTTACTGTATTGTTTGTTTCAATTATTAATTTATTGTTCACGTCAACCCTTGGAGTCGTTGGAATAGTTGAGATCCGAATGGTTCTAGCTTGAATGATGGCGTTTTGACTGGGTAGGTGAAAATCTTGAGCAGGAAGCCTTTTCCATGAGTGCTTTAGGAGACTCATAGTAAAGCTTCCTGCCGCTAGAATTAAAAAAGCAGATCCAAAAATAGATCTTGATATTAATTTTTTTGAAAAAATAATATTTTTCATTTAAGCCATCTATGATCTATAGAGGTCGTCTTTGATTTGTTGGCGAGCGCTATCATCGGTGATTCGTTTGAGTTGATCGTCTGCATAAATTCCTGCATCCATCTTGACCTTGCCAGTGCAGTTGGTGCAGAACTTAGAGATATTTTTAAGCATGATCATGGATGATCCATAAGAGCCAAAAACAGTTGAGTCACAGGCGGGTTCACCAGCGAGCGGTGCGCCAGTCCAGATGCTGGTCATCTTAATGCCGTTCGCATCTAGGAATGGATCAGGGCAGCTAGCGTGTGGCCAATTGTTGTTTTGCTCTTCAGTGTGTCTGGACTCGTGAAAGACAACCATAAGTCGAGCCACTTGTGGATGGCTAAACTTAATGTAATTCTGTGTAAGCCACATCTTAGAAGAATCTAAAAAAGGAATTACGCAGGCGACAGCGTTTCCATTTCCGCAGCCGTCTAGACCTATACCGGTAACTCGGGAGTTAAAGAATTGATCATATGTTTCTCCGGACAGAGATCCAAAGATTTGTTTATGGAGATCAGATTGAGTTACGCTTTGGATTTTTTTAATAAAATCCAAGTCTTGATTTATTTGTGATTGAATATTAGTCGGAACATTGCTATCAAATGTAAAGCCAAACGAATTAATGCTAACAAGAAATGCCATCAATGTAATTGAATTTACTTTCGTCATGTAAGTACCCCTATTGCCGTTTAATATCATTCTAAAAATTATAAGGATACCTTTTTGTAATTTAAATTATTCTATATTGACTTTAAGCGTTATCTATAGATTTTAAAATAATTGTTTCAGATAAAGAATGGGTACTTGCGCACGAAGCAATTTTATTGAACTCTATTTGATAGCACTCCTTTTGGGGCTGTTGTAAGTTCTGGGTGGGGTGCAGTTGCGACTTTAGAGCCCTCCTCCCGGAGTCAGCAGTACCCCATCTAGTACTTACAACTAGCTTGTGTTCTTGATTTTTTTAGATTTTTGGGTTCATGTGGGCAGATGTTTAAAGACTCGAATTCTCAAAAAATGTTGGCTTGCGGCCGCTCAAAACCAGATCCTGTAACGCCACCCAGTGCTCAACAGTTTGATGTATGGCGGTTACAGTTGAAAGAGTTTTTAGTCTCACAGAGTCTGAAATATACGGAACAACGCTGGAAGATTGCCGAACTCATTTTATCTACGGGAGGGCACCTCGACGCGCAAGCGCTAGTGGATCAGGTTAAGAAGAGGCACTCAGGAATAGGTGCGGCTACAGTTTACAGGAGTATTAAAGTGCTCTGTGATGCTTCCATACTCAAGGAATCTTTAATTGATAGTAAGGGTCGGATTTTTTATGAGCTTTTTGATAAACAGCATCACGATCACATTATTTGTTTAGACTGCGGAGAGATTTTTGAATTTTACGACTCGAAGATTGAAAGTCTTCAAAATGCGGTGATAGAAAAAATGCAATTTCAAGAGGTTGGACATCGACATATTGTATATACCCACTGTAATTTTGTGGCTTGAGCATAGGATCTGAAGGTGAATCCAAAAATTGACTGTTGGGAAGATTACGTTCGAGTATCCGAATTTGCCCTCCATTCTCCAGATTTGTTTTGGGATGCGGTAGGCCGGCGGCAACTTCAGTGGCATAAATATTGGGATTTAGTTTCCGACTGTGATTATCGGACTGCGCGAGTGAATTGGTACACGGGAGCAGAACTCAACGTCAGTGAAAACTGCTTAGATCGCCAAATTCAAGCAGGGAGGGGCGATAAGAAGGCCCTGATTTGGATTGGAAATCATCTTGGAGAAGAGCGGACTCTCACCTTCTCTGAGTTACACGGCGAAGTTTGCCGAATGTCCAATGCTCTGGACAATCTCGGTGTTAAAAAGGGGGATCGGGTCGCGATCTACCTCCCTAATATTCCAGAACTCGCCATCAGCATTTTGGCCTGTGCTCGGATCGGGGCTATTCATAGCGTTATTTTTGGAGGATTTTCTGCCTCCTCGATTCGCAATCGGGTCCTCGACTGTGGGGCAAGGCTCATCGTGACTGCGAATGGAAACTATCGAGGGACAAAGTGGATTGATCTCAAAGGGCAGGTGGATGAGGCCATGGCAATGGGATGTCCTTCGGTTGAGAGAGTGATCGTTTTGAATCGACATCCTTCTCATTCTTACATTAGAAAATCTTATGATCTTCCGTGGGAGGAGTGGATGGCTGCCTCAGTTTCGGTTGACCACACTGCCCCCAGTCATTCGGCTTTGGATCCCTTATTTATTTTATACACTTCTGGGAGTACAGGAGTGCCCAAGGGCGTCCTTCATCAGATGGGTGGATATCTGACATACGCCTCCTATAGTAATGAAATTGTTTTTCAACCACGGGAAGAAGATGTTTTTTGGTGTACTGCAGATATCGGATGGATTACTGGGCATACCTATGTTTTGTACGGGCCTTTGTCGAATGGGGTGACTACGGTTTTATATGAAGGAGTCCCTACCTATCCTGATCCAGGGCGGTTTTGGGAAATCGTGGACCGTCATCAAGTTTCTATTTTTTACAGTGCTCCAACCGCTATCAGGATCTTGGCGGCGGCAGGTGATTCCTTTGTGCAGAAACATTCTCGGAAATCCTTGAGAACATTAGGGACTGTGGGTGAGCCCATCAATCCAGAGGCCTGGAATTGGTACCGTGACGTGGTAGGAGAAAAAAGGGTTTCGGTTGTGGATACTTGGTGGCAGACAGAAACGGGAGGGATATTGATAGCGCCTTTGGCCGGAATTTCATCTGTTAAGCCGGGGAGCGCTAGCTTTCCGTTGCCGGGTATTGACATTCAGATTTTGGATGATCAGGGGAACCTAGTGCAAGGGGAGAGTCCCGGAACTTTAGTTGTGGGTCGGTCTTGGCCAGGACAGATGGTAGGAGTCTATGGGGATCCCAAAAGGTTTTTCGAAACTTATTTTACTCAATTTCCAGGGTATTACGGGACCGGTGATGGAGCGCGCCGAGATCGAGAAGGTTTTTATTGGGTGATTGGAAGAACCGATGACGTCATCAAGATTTCCGGGCATCGTCTAGGGACTGCGGAGATCGAGGCGGCCTGTATGACCCATCCGAGTGTTGCTGAGGCAGCTGCCGTTGGGGTTCCCGATGTATTGACGGGGGAGGCGCTTCATATCTTTTTTGTATTGAAAAATGAAGTTTTACTATTGGAGCAATCTGTAGAGCAAGTTGAACGAATTGGGAGAGAGCTCGTGCAAGTTGTTCGAAAGCAAGTAGGCGCATTGGCGAGCCCCAGAAAGCTACAGGGTGTGCCAGGTTTGCCGAAAACTCGGAGTGGGAAGATTGTCCGACGGATTCTAAAGAAAATGGCTCAGGGCGAATACGAAGATCTAGGAGATAGGACGACCTTGGCGGATTCAGCGGTGATTGAGCAGATGGTCATGGTGTTGAAGAAAAGGACTTCTCAAAAATGAGAGAAGGCGATTTCACGTTAAGTGAAGTCGCCTTCTCTTTTTACACATCACAGCACTGATTTCTCTGCTAAGAGACTCCGGGT
>JANNCA010000146.1:0-9691 GCA_031386075.1 Oligoflexia bacterium | reverse complement strand
AAGTCGTGGTCCCCACCTCGAATTTGGCTAAAGAGCAGGCTCGTTAAGGTATAGTGCACCATATCTATGTAGGTCATTCCTCCAATTTGGTTTGACCCGCCTAGATCAAAGAGCGCATACCAAAGGACCCATTGAATCGCCGCAGGAACTAGAGCTGATCCTAGAATTTCAAAGAAAAATTCAATTCGGTAGGCTGTGGCGTCCTGGAACCCATTTCTAAGGGCAGCAAATCTCCATTTTAATCTCATTTGAAGGCACTCCTTTTGGGTCTCATTTGGCTTCTGAATAAAGTCTTTGGATGACCATTTCTAGGCTTTGTTCTTCGATGCCCATGTCTACGATTTGGAATCGATTGATTAGACTTTGAAGGACGGTCACAATCTGGTCTTTTTTAATCTGAAAGTGGATTGCCTTGCTTTCTGAGTCGTTCGCTTGATCCATTTCAATTGAGCTTAAGGGGAGACCTGTAGCTTGAGTCATTTCTTCTGCAGATGGATTTTGTAAAAATCGAACCCGGAGTCTTCTCTCTCCTTCTTGGATGAGGCCTCCTGGAGGACCGTCAAAAATGAGTTGGCCGGACTTGAGGATGAGAACTCGGGAACACAAGCGTTCAATATCATCCATGTTATGGCTGGTGAGAATGATCGTGGCCTTCTCACGCTGATTAAAGATCTTGAGAAATTCACGGAGTTTATGGGCCGCAAGCACATCGAGGCCAATGGTAGGTTCGTCCAAAAAAATGACGCTCGGCCAATGCAGGATCGCACCAATGAGTTCCATTTTCATGCGCTCGCCGAGAGATAGTCTACGAATTTGAGTGCCTAAATGCTCTTTGACGTCGAGAAGTTCGGTGAGGAGGGTGAGCCGCTCTTGGTAGACGCCTTTGGGAATTTCATAAATAGCCCGAAGGAGATCGAATGCATCAGAGGCCGGAAGGTCCCACCAGAGTTGAGCTTTTTGACCCATCACGAGGGCGATTCTTCTTCTGAAGTCGAGGGGGCGTTTGAATGGATTATAGTCTAACACTTTGACGCTTCCCGACGAGGGGGGGATCAGGCCAGAAAGGATTTTGAGCAGAGTTGTTTTTCCGGCTCCATTCGCGCCAATGAGGCCGGTGAAGGAGCCAGATTCGATATTGAAGGATACGCCTTTGAGGGCCTCATGAACTGTCGTGTGAGGGCGGACTAAGAGCTGAAGCGCTCCTTTTAAGCCTTCTCTTTTTTGAGTGGACCTAAAAGATCTGCGAACATCTTTGACTTCAATGATCATTGAGATTTTCCTCTACTGGATTTTTCTCAGGGATTATGAATGAGTTGTCAAAAAGTTAACATCATTTTCTAGTGCTTGAGAATCGTCAGATTTTTTGGTGGACCTTCAATGCTCGATTTTTAATTCCTGAGTAAATCCAGTGGGTAAAATTGCGTTGACCGTCATTTTTGGGAGATCATTCAGATGATTCGACAGGAGTTGGCTTGGATTGGGGAAGTTGAGGATACTCCCCTCATGGCTGCCCGCTTCCGGTGCCATTCCATTGTCAATTTTAATGAGGCGCCGATCACTGCTGATGCCGCATTCTCCTTCAATGCCGAAAGCTTTGGGTTGGTGCCCGAATACGATTCCTGCCAGTCTGCTTGCTGTGAGTGCTTCTTCGACTCCTATTCTGGGTATACTTTTGATCTCCCATTTTTTAGCTTCTAAGATACTCCAGGCTCCGATGAAGAAGGAGTTTTGGTATGTAGACAAAGTGGGGTAGTTGAGAAAAATGCTAGCCGTATTTTTGAAGTCTGTCCATTTCATGTGGGTGTAAAAACCCGAATGAGCAAAAATCCAAGCCCCTACTTTAGCGGCAATCGGTAGAGAAAGAAGGAACTGAGCCCGGGGATACTGGGGTTGGGTGATTTGGTCTACGGAGAGCCCCTTTTGGGTGAGCTCCGCCCGAAAGGCTTCTGATTTGTTCTGGGCTGGATCTGCTAAGAACTCGGCTTCGTGGTTTCCAAGAAGATGAACGATTCGTCCTTGGGCCTTCTCTGCTTGGGGTGTGAGGCTCATCCACAAATCGAGGACCTCAATGCTTTGAGGTCCTTTGTCGATCGAATCGCCAATGACCACGAGCAAAGTTTTACCTCCTGTCCACGAAAAAGGGGAGGTCGAGTTACCTGTTACATTTATGAGTTTGGCTGCCTTGAGGAGTTTCAAGAGTTGAGGATACATTCAATGGATGTCGCTGATTGCCAAAACTCGGTCAAAGCCTTCAGGAGAGATTTCTACGACGCCAGGATTTTGAATGACTAAAGGTGAAAAGACTGGGGCAGTCTCTCCCCTTTGAGAAGCTGGTCCGGAAGCTAAATTGCTTGGGCCAAGTGCGAGGACAGGAGAGCTCAAGAAAAAGAGGACTCCACAGAATCTAAGTGTTGCTTGTACTTTGCTGTGATCAATCATTTTTATTTGCCCTTTTTAATTAAACTCATTTAAATGGAAGCCGCTAAACGGATCCCCTGATGAATGGCTCGTTTCGCATCGAGTTCAGCGGCTACGTCTGCACCACCGATCAGATGTGTACTCATTTTAGATTGGACTAGTTCATCATAGAGTTCGCGTAACGGTTCCTGCCCGGCACATAGCACAATTTGATCGACCTTTAGAAGTTGTTTTTTACCCTTTCTTTCGATGTGCAGTCCTACATCATCAATTTTTATATACCGAACAGAATCGATCATAATGACATTTTTATCTTTGAGGGTAGAGCGATGGATCCAACCGGTCGTTTTCCCTAACTTGCTTCCAAGTTTTCCCTCAGTTCTTTGAAGCAGGTAGACCTGTCGGGATCCTAGATGAATCTCTCGTTTCTTTTCATCTAGACCTCCGCGGGTTTGTCCTGTGAGATCAATTCCCCAATGTTTGATAAAGGCTGCTGGATCCAGACTCAAAGACGGGTTTCCATCGGTGAGAAACTCCGCAACGTCAAACCCAATTCCGCCTGCACCCATTACGGCGACGGATTTACCTAGTTTGACTTTGCCTTTGAGGACATCCGGATACGATACGGCTTTTGGATGGTGGATTCCTGGAATGGACGGAACTCTGGGTGTAACTCCGGTTGCGAGGACGACGTGATCAAATTTCGCGTTGATGAGTTCTCTCGAGGTGACCCTGTGGTTGAGTTTAATTTTTACCTTCTTGAGTTCGAGTTGCCGCTTAAAGTATCGAATGGTCTCATGGAACTCTTCCTTGCCTGGAATTTTTTTTGCTAAATTAAATTGTCCACCCACCTCAGCGTGAGACTCGAAGAGTGTGATGGAATGACCTCTTTGAGCCGCTTCGCTCGCAAAAGATAAGCCAGCAGGTCCAGCACCCACTACGGCAATTTTTTTAGGCTTTGAAGTGAGTGTTGATAAATATTCCGTTTCAAAACAGGCTTTGGGATTCACGAGGCAAGAAGCTCTTTGTCCCTTGAATACGTGGTCCAAACAAGCTTGGTTACATCCAATGCAGGTATTGATTTCATCTTCGCGGCCAGTGCTTGCTTTGATTACAAATTCTGGATCTGCTAAGAACGGCCTTGCCATGGACACCATATCGGAATCTCCTCGAGCGAGGATGGATTCGGCAATTTCCGGTGTGTTGATTCGATTCGTGGAAATGAGCGGAATTTTGAGTTCTTTCTTCATTCGGTGGGTTATGGCAGTGAATGCCCCTCGAGGAACCATAGTCGCAATGGTTGGAACTCTCGCTTCATGCCAACCAATTCCAGTGTTTATAAGAGTTGCGCCTGCTTTTTCAATTTTTTTACCTAACTCAACTATTTCATTCCAGTTGCTGCCGTCCTTGATCAAATCAAGCATGGATAACCTGTAGATAATGATGAAGTCTGTTCCGACTTTTTCTCGAATTCTTTTTACTATTTCGATAGGAAACTGAATTCGATTGTTATAGGTCCCTCCCCAGCGGTCCTTTCTTTGATTGGTTTTTTTTACGATAAATTGGTTGATGAGATAGCCTTCTGAACCCATCACTTCAACCCCGTCGTACCCTGCTTTTTTTGATAAATAAGCGCAATTTACAAAGTCTCGAATTGTTTTTTCTACTCCCCAGCGGGTAAGCCTCCAGGGTCGAAATCGGCTAATCGGAGATTGAATGGAAGAGGGTGCAACAGCAAGAGGATGAAAAGCATAGCGGCCGGCGTGGAGAATTTGAAGGACAATCTTCCCCCCTTCATTGTGGACTGCTTCCGTTACCTTGCGGTGGTGCCACATATGCCAATAGTTACTCAGTTGGGCTGAAATCGGCGATACTCGCCCCGCAAAATTAGGAGAAATGCCACCGGTGACGATGAGGCCAACTCCTCCTCGGGCCCGTTCTGCATAAAAAGCTGCCATTTTTTTGTAGCCGCCTAAGGTTTCCTCGAGTCCTGTGTGCATCGATCCCATGAGGACACGATTCTTCAGGGTCGTGAATCCCAGATTGAGTGGAGCAAGGAGATGGGGGTATTTCGCGTGGGATTTTGTTTTCATGTTTGGGTCCTTTTAGGCTTAGCTGAGTTAGGTTTTGCTCTAGTTTTGAATGACTCACATTAAAAGATAAATTTCATTTTTTTTATACTCAAGATAGTCTTATTAATAAACCTACCGGAGCAAAAAGCAACGGGTGCGTTTTGGGTGAGCAACGAGTGGCAATTTTAGCAAAACAACCGACTTTATTGGCTTTGAGTTCAGCTTTTCCATCCTCTGATATTTCTTCGTCAGAAGGTCTACACAAAGATTACGAACCCTTTGTGCTTGACCTCAGTTCGAGGGCAGTGGGAAGCGTTCTGAAGGTGATGAATAAGGAAAGTTTAGGGAGCTTGATCATGTTGAGCTCTCCGGAGTACGCTGGATCGACTCCGGATACCCATCTCGTGAGTCACTTTCAGCTGAGGTCGAATCTTTGGAGGAAATGGCTGGGAGGATCTAATCAGGGCACTGCCTGGGTGAGTCCGTTGGGTCTGGCTATAGATCGACTGGAAGCTCATCCATCTGAAACCGTACTCTTGAATTGCACTGAAGGAAATGCGAGTGCAACGGTTGTTTTAGGGCTCTTGCCAGAAGGTCAAGGGGTTCAGTTTTTGGCAACCCATACTTGCTCAACCGGTGGGGAACAGATTCGTCCATGGATAGAGGACCTTCTGAGTATCGAAGAGTTGCGGATCGAGGATATTCAATGCTGGGGACTTCATGTGGATGACCTCGCGTTAGCGAGTGATTTGGCCAAAGAGCTCAAGCTACAGTCCTATCAGATGAGGGCAACGGAATTCATTCGTCAGCAGTTTGGGAACTGTGCGACTGCTACACCCTTTCTTCTCCTTGAGGAAATCTTAAAGAAAGACCGGCCTCAACGGGGCGATTATGGGGTATTGGTTTCCTATGGTTCGGGCGGGGTATTTCAGGGAATTTTGGTCCGTTTTTGAGTTGAGTGAGGACTTTAGCGATGGCTGCAAATTTACTCGATCTTCATGGTTTTAAGGCGGATGAAGTGATGGATGCGGTGGATCGCTACATTACCGCTGCAAATAAAAAGGGCCTAGATCAGGGTCGGATTATGACGGGCAAAGGAACAGGGAAAGTCAAAAAGGTAGTGATCGACTATTTAAAGACGGCACAATATCCCTGGAAATATGAAAAACTGCCGAATGGTAAGGATAATGAGGGAATTCTCGTTATTTTTTTGACATAAAAAGGATAGCGTTCAAGAAAATGCTGCTGGGCGTGTGAATTTAATTTTTAACGCTGAAAAATATTTTCTTGAACGCTTTGTCTTATTAAGTAAATTTGAGATTGAGAACTTTCACCTGCCACAATAAGGGCTTCTTTAGGTGAGGTGATCTATTACCAATTGCGCTTGTTAGCGAAAGTTTCCTTGAGAGTCTTAGGGAAACTCCAACGTGGTTTTTGGCTAGCAGGACGAGCCTTGATAATCATGGGCTCACCTGTGAACGGGTTGGTGCCTTTCCCAGCCTTACGAGCTTTGACTTCTTTTCTAACAATGGCTCCAATGAGAGGGAAACGGATGCGTTCTCCAGAGGCAGCACGTTTTGCAGCTCCTAAAAATGTTTCCTCAATTGCCTTTTTGAGTTCAGACTTTCTGATACGTACTTCCCCTTTTTTTGTAACTTCTGTCAGTTTCAGTGTTTTTTCGTAGATTTCGTTTGTGAAATTGAATTTTGTTGCTGATTTCTTAGCCATATTTAAATTTCCTCGCTTATTATGATCAAATTAGCTCGTGATTCAATGAACTTCAAGAAAATACTAAGCACCAATCCTATGCTCATATTCTTCCTGGCAGTGAATGCAAAATGAGGTAGTCGGGTGAATTTCTAACCGTCTAGAGTCAATGTCTTCCCCGCATTCTTCGCAGATTCCAAACAAACCTTTGCGAATTCTATCTAATGCTGCTTTTGCACCCTGAATTGAAATGCTTCGGCGACTTTGAAGGGCATCAGCTAGAAGCTGTTCTTGTAAGAAGGCAGCCTGGTCGAGGCTGTCGGAGGGTTTGTCGACGTCATTTTCATTGAGTTGCCGTAATACGGGGACTCCAGATTTCGCCTGTTGCTCAAAAAAAGTCTGAAAACGAATCAATTGAGAACGATCCAAAGTATACTCCTAGTAAAAAAACGAGGGCTCTAGGCTTTTAAATAAATAAAAGGGCCTAAGTTTCCCTAGTTGCGTTAGCTATTCTTATTGAATGGGTGAAAGTAATTGCCATATTTGCGTACTAAATGTCAAGATGTTGATTTTTTTTTGAGCTTTATCGTCCAAAATTTCTCAAATCGACCAAATTCGTAACGTAGATCGAATGATTTTTGATTTGCCATTGAACATCAAACTCTAGAATTCTTAAGGCAAAAACCAAATTTTGAGTTTGAAGGTCTTCGATGGGCATCGCTCTTCGTTGGGAGGTGGGCCGAGGATCCCATTCCAGTGTTTGCGCTATGAGGAGCCTTAAGTTTGGATAATTTTCGGGTGAACCTTGCTCAACTTGTTCGATGAATTGTGAGCTTTCCTCTGAAAAAGTAACTGGATATCGCGGTATTTCACTCTTCGCCCAACCCTGATTGGCTTCTGCGATGTGATCTGCAAATGGAAGATAGGGTTTGATGTCCAGGACGGGAGTTCCATTGAGGATATCTACGCCGCTTAAATGGATTTCAATTCCTCCGGGTGCACGGAGGTCGATTCGTTCTAGTTTGACGGCCGAAATCCCGATTGGATTCGGGCGATGGGGAGATCGGGAAGCAAAAACGCCTACTTTTCTCGGGGCATCCACTCGGGGGGGGCGGATTGTGGGTTTCCAGCCTTTTTTTAAGTGCTGATGAAACACAAATACGATCCACAAGTGGCTAAAGGTATCGAGGTGATTCAGGGCAGAGGAATAGGCAGGATCCGGGTTGAGCTTAAGAGTTCCTTTGGCCTCACTCATCATCAACGACTGGCGTGGGACTCCAAATTTTTCGTTGAAGCAGGTTTTCATGAACCCGATAGGGAGGTACTCATGACTTACGAGGGTCGTCACTGAGGGGTGTTTGTCTTCACTTTAATTGAGTAAATGGGATTTTTCTCGAAGTCCTTTACAGTCGTGTTCATTAAGGCTTCAGTTAACATCTCGCCCTTATCCTCATTGATGGTCATCGAGTGAATAGCATCAGGTAGAAAGAAAAGAACTTTTTGAAAAAATCCCATGACTCCTCGTTTTTGGCCGCCCACACCCGAGATATGACGAAAACCGACGCCGTGATCCGGGCCATAGTAAATATCTGCATCGATTGCAGGTTGTTTAAACTCATTTCCATTGAGCCAATAGCTTTGTGGATCTCTAAATCCAATTTTCAAATTTGCAGGAAGAACTTCGTTTGGAAATTGGTGAATATAAGATTCGGAATAGAAAACTTTAATGTGGACTAGAAATTCTGGGTCCTGATTGGCAGGATCGGGGCTCCAAATCGCTGCTCCAATGTCATGGGCTGGAATAGCTAGGCCTAGGTCGATTTTGTTTTTCTTAACTGCGTTTTCAAAAATATCTCCAGGGCCAAAGATGATCATTCCATTTTTCTTTACTTCTCGGGCCATGAGGGCGAAGGCGCGCAAGCAAGTGAGATGATCGGCCGCAGCAGCTCGAAAGAATCCATCCCAGAGAGTTGCTGAAGGGGCGAAGTAGTGGCTCGACTTGACCCATAGGGCGTTTCTTGGGTCTGTGGGGTGAATTCCACTGGAAGTATCCACAGTTTTCAGAAATTGCATAAAATGGGGATAGCGGTGCTCATCAAGTGCTTCCCTTGCGATTTCATTGGAAGTAAGTTGGGTCTGAAGTCGGCCGGGCTTTTCGGTGTGATTTCCTGCAGCCCCAAAAGAAGTGCCTTCGACTCCAAAGATTGCAGTGGTGAACAAAACTTTAAAGACTAGGGCATAGATTTGAATTGGTTTAGGTCGAATGAGTTGCATAGTAACCCCCCTGGCTTCGTTGAAATCACCGGGCGGATTTATCGCAGTGGATTGAGTGTGTCAATGTGTAAAAATTCTTGCAAAAAAGAAGACGTTCACCGGCTGGTCTGTTGAGGTTACTTTGATTTGCAGTGTATGTTTCTTCGGAGACAGATTGTTTTTTGAATAGACGACCTCTGCATATCGAGTTTCATCAGAATTCAGGTCGACGGAATCTACTTTAATTTGATCTAGATAAATATCAGCTTTCCCCATCTGGCTTCCTCGATCTGCAATCCAGGCGACCGCTGTCCCTGTAAAAGTATAGGTAGCTATATCACCCTGAGTTGAGGTCGTGTGGACCCACTGGTCGAAGGCACCCCAGTTCCTCCAGCCATGCCAGGGTAGGGACGTCCATTTTCCCGACCATTCAATGGCCTTGCTCTTTTCTCCGTCCTGATTCACTTCAAAGGATGACTCTGCCCAGTCTCCATAGGTTCCTGTTGGGCCTTCTGCTTTCACTCGGATTTTGTGGGTGACTCCGGGTGGCAGGTTCATTTTGAGTTCATTTGGTTTTTCACCTTCTGTGTAGGACTCGTGGTTGGGGTGGCCGCTGATGCTCTGTTCGATTTTGCATCGTATTGTTTCCCGGGGGGTCGTCCAATTGAGCTGGATCCCCAGGTAGCCACGCCCCAGGCCTTCCACTTGAGTCAAGGAAGGAATGGGAGCTGTTGCGCCGATTTTCGGCTGCGTTTCAGAGTAGACTGATGTGCCTAGAGTGAGTCCAGCTGTGGTTGAAAGTAGAAGGGTGATCGTTTTTTTTATTTTCATTTTCATATAGGTTTCTCCGGGGTGCTTCTGGCTCTCAGCTGTCGATATCGGGGAACTTGAAGATTCTCAAATTCATGAGGAAGTTCACGAGGTCATTTTTTGCTTTCTGAGTGAGGTTGGAGAAGGTGGCTCGTGACGAGTCTCCTTCTCCGCCATGGGCCTCGATAGCTTGCACGAGGGTGGTCGCACGCCCATCGTGCATATAGGGGGCCGTCGAGCCAACCCCCCAGAGGGGTTTAGTGAGCCATACGGATTTACCTGTTCCTGCTTCGTCGATGCTTTCTGCAGTTTCGGGCCCCATGTCGTGCCGTTTGAGATCGCTATAGAGTTCGACCCGGGTCATTCCGTTCTGGTCTTTTTGGAAGGTGCCGAAGTCTCCGACGACCTCGCGGGTGAGATTGACTTGGACT
>JANNCA010000115.1:0-11215 GCA_031386075.1 Oligoflexia bacterium | reverse complement strand
AGCCCGGTTCGGATCGTTCGTGGGAGGCAAGGTTTACAATGGTTTCAGGGGTCAGACTGATTCCCGTGCGACCCGGGACGTTATAAATAATCACCTCGCAGGGCAGGGCGTCAGCTATTTTCTTAAAATGAGCCTCCAGACCTTTTTGGGACGGCTTGTTATAATAGGGAGTCACCAGCATCACACCCGCCACTCCTTGTTGAGCAGCCCATACCGAGAATTCAATCGATTCTTCTGTGTTATTTGATCCTGTGCCAGCTACCACTTGTGTAGGGGTGTTTTTGAGTTCCTCAACAGCTGTGCAGATGAGAATTTTCTTTTCTTGAATGGATAAAGTGGGAGATTCTCCAGTCGTTCCGCACGGGATAACCCCTGAAATGCCGGCGGCGACTTGTTCTTTGAGGATTGCTCTAAAAGCAGGCAGATCGATTTCATTTTTTTCGTTAAAAGGGGTGATCAGTGCAGTCCATACGCCACGCATAGGTCAACCCAGTAGCATATTTTTGGATTGCCTTCTAGATTTGTTCTCTATGAAATAAGTCGTCATAGGTTTCTCGGTTTCGAATGATTCGATATGTGTTCCGGTCTACGAGGACTTCTGCTGGGCGTGGACGGCTATTGTAGTTATTCGACATAGCAAAGCCATAAGCCCCTGCTGATAAAATGGCTAAAAAATCTCCCTCTTGTAAGGCCGCGGGGAGTGATCGGTTACTTGCGAAGCAATCAGCACTCTCGCAAACAGGACCTACGACATCAAATTTTTTATTTTTATTGTCCGAGATTTTTAGAGGGACTATCTGGTGATAGCTTTGATAAAGGGCGGGGCGAATCAAGTCATTCATTCCTGCGTCTATAATTAAAAACTCTTTGTTTTTTCTTTTTTTTCGATAAAGAATTTGCGTCACTAAAATTCCAGCGTTTCCGGATAGGGTTCGACCCGGTTCAATTAGGATCTTCATCTCTTTAAAAGGGTGAACCTTTCCGAAATGGTCATAAATTAAGTCACAATACTGTTTTATAGTGGGGACTTTTTCATTTTTGTAGGTGATCCCAAGCCCTCCGCCTAGGTCTATAAAAGAAAGGGGCAGAGTGAGCCTGAGGTTCACCTCTTTAATGAGCTGGGCGAGACGAGCAAATGCCGCGCTGAGAGGAGCAAGAGTCGTCAGTTGGCTCCCAATATGAATACTGAGTCCTCTGAGTTCAATTCCTTGAAAATTATTAATATTTTCAGCTATATTTAATATTTCTTCCTTTTCCATTCCAAATTTATTTTCATTAAGACCCGTAGAAATATAAGGATGAGTCTTTGGATTGACATCAGGGTTAAATCGAAGCGCAATGTTAGCTTTTTTGCCCAGATTGAGGGCAGTTTGATTGAGTGCTCTCAGCTCTGCAATCGATTCAACGTTAAACGAAAAAATTCCTTCTTTTGAGATCTCAAGGGCCTCGGTCATCTCTCTTCTCGATTTCCCGACACCACTAAAAACAATTCGCTCGGCCGGCACGTGGGCCCTTTTAGCTCGTTCAAGTTCGCCTCCTGTGACTACGTCCATTCCTGCGCCCGCCTTGCCTAACAAGGATAAGATTGCTGAATTTGAATTCGACTTCAAGGCAAAGCAAACGAGGGCTTCCAGCCGATTCAGACCCAACTGAAATTCCCGTAAGGGGTCTAGAAATCCTTGAGTAGAATAAATATAGGTGGGAGTCCCCAGGTCTTTGACAATGGTGGACAGTTTTACGTTTTCTGAAAACAGATGGTTGTTCTCGTAGTTAAAAAATTCGAGGGGTGTACTCATTTTTACTCTTAGTCCTATTTCTGTGATGGGTGGGATTCAGGAAGAGGAGAAACCAATGTCGTTGGTACACGGGGTGGTGAATCTGACTGCTGAGGAGTGACTGGAAGGGGGGCTAAAGGCGGACCTTTGACTCCGCACGAAAGCGAAAGGGGAAGCAAGGCGCTAGCGATGAGAATCGAGTACAATGAAATGCGATTTGTTTCGACCGAAAGAGGCAAAAGGCGTTGAGATAGAGAGAGCATAAATTTCCTTGACTTGCGGTGTTAAAATCTTAGGCTCAGATTCACCGTGATTGATTCTAGCCCAATATCAACGCGTGTATACCAGCTTGGGCCAACTTGGAACAAGATTCCTCCGCCTACGGCAGGTAGGATGGAGTTGAGTTGGGCTAATCCGTCGGATTGGGATTGTGCCGATGAAATGACATTGTTTTGCATGATGCCTGTATAAAGGAAGGCCCCAAAGCTTTCGCTAAAAAATAGGTTATATCGAAGTGTCCCGAGAAGGGCTAGGACAGTGTAAGCATCACTGGGAATTTCATAATTAATAATTTTATAGAGATAAAAGCCTCCTTCTAGAGTGAAGGAGTCCTGAAGGTGAGCTCGGTCAAAAAAGATCAGCTTAGCGATATTATATCCGTAACGCAAATTTCCTGCGGTAAATGAACTGGGTCCGGGTTTGGCAGGAGGGCCATTGTTCGTTGCGAATCCGAAGCCTGCACTGACCCAGTGTGAAGTGTGTTCGATGAGTGTCACTTCTTCAACGGTTACTGCGAGGTGGGTGTCTACTTCTCCTTCTTCAGGTTCTATTGGAGCTTCTTCCTTCAGGTCACCGTGAGGACTGGTTGAGCCATCAAGTTCTGGATCGAAGGCTTTCACTTTGTCTTTCTCGCTTTTAGTATCGCTTTTAGTCTCGCCTTTAACTTTGGGAGACTCGAGTTCCTTGAGGTCCGTATTGTCTTGCACAGAAGGGATCGAGACGATGTCGGAAATTTTTTCGATGGCTGAGTAATTCTCGTCATTGTCTAGGATGCGAAGTCCTTGATAGCGTTTGATTCGCTTGGCGGCGATATGTTTCTCCACTGGGTAGACTTTGAGTATCCTAAAAGCCATAACAGGATTGTCTTCTCGTTTAAGTAGCATGAGGTGCCCTGTTTTTGGTTGGTGATCATCGGAATCCTCGAATAGATAGACCCGGTTTGAACTACTTCGTTTGATGACTTTGACCGGGAACGCTTTGGCCTCGATTTGGGGAAGTTTTTCGTTTTCACTCGGGTCGGCTGGAGGGGTAGGTTCGCTCGGTTCAGTTGCAATAACGGATTCAGTCGGTGAGCCCTCTTGGGTCGTGGGTTCAGTCGCCCATGACACTGAGCTTGCTAGGACACCGATTCCAATCAAAATTTTAAAATAGGCAAACCATTCCAATAGAATTCCCACCCTAGAGGGGCCAAATTTGGTAGTGTAAATAAAATTCAATTTAAAATGCCGGAGAGTTTCGATAATTTAGTTTAACTCGATATTTAACATGAAAAAATGGATTTCATTCATAGCTCTAGTCTTTTATCAGTTTCACCCAAATCATGGGGTTCGTTGGGCCTATGGAGCCATTTTGGCCCAGGCAGAAACAGCCGAGCCACTGCCGTCCGTCATTCCAATCGGGGGGGGGGGGCATGAAATCACGTATTCTTCAGCGAAACAGTTATTGGAAAAGCGAAAATGGCCCGAAGCTATCAGTATTTTGCGGACTCTATTCAAGAGTGAGCCCATTTCGGTTCCAGTAATCACGAGTTTAGCTATGGCTTTGACTTATGCTGGAAATCGAGAAGAGGCGCTGGCAATTCTAAATCGAGGCGCCCAAACGATTCAGGGAGATCGACGTAAATATCTAATTCGAAGAATTCGGGTCCTTTCTTGCCTTTTTTTGACTAATAAAACGTTTCAAATTTATCAAGATGGTCTGAATTTGATGATGGGAAAAAAATACCGGGCGGCAAAAGAAAGATTTGAAAAGGCCATCGTAGACGAACCTGACAACGTAGAAATATTGACCCGACTAGGTCAAAGTTTTGTGATGGATAGCGATCCTGGGGCTGCGGTACGAAATTTTCAATTTGCCTTCAAGCTGAATGAGTTTCAACCCGAGGTGAGATTATGGTTGGGCAGAGCACTCTTGCAGCAGAATAAATTCAATGAAGCGATCAGGGAGCTGACTGCTGCAAACAATGCCCTTCATGGGTCGGAGCTTGCTCCCCTTTGGCTGGCTGAGGGACTCTCTCAAGGTGGCCAAGTCAATTTGGCCATAAGACTTCTTGATAACGACGCTAAACAGTGGCCGGTCCATGTGCTCAGTCTCTTGAGTTTATCTAAGTTGCGGTCTCAGGCGTTTCATGCAGATCCACAGTCCTTATGGCTAGCACGCAAGGATCTACAGCTAGCACTCAGTCGGCTGGATCAGTATGCGGCATCTGACTTGGGACGTTATTCGGGGGACCTAGTCATAGACACAAGTAAGCCGGTTAGCGAGATTAAAAGTGAAATACAAAGACTGCTTCAATTGATTGACAATCGAATTAGCCAAACCTCGGATCAGCGCTGATCAATAGGCGTGACCTTACAGTCGGTTGGGCCTGTATAAAAAGCGCGAGGACGATAAATTCGGTTGTTTGAATATTGTTCTAAGACTTGAGCAGTCCAACCAGAAACCCGGCTGACAGCGAATATAGGTGTAAAATCCCTTGGGCGAAGGTGAAGAGCGGTATAAACTAGGCCACTATAAAAATCGACATTGGGCATTAAGCCTTTTTTTGCTTCCATTTGCTCTTGAATTCTAACTAACATTTTATGATAGTCTTCAAGTCCAGCTTTTTTACAGGTTTGAAGCGAAAGTTCTTTTAAAAGTCTTGCACGAGGGTCCCCTTGTTTGTAAACGCGATGCCCAATCCCCATGACTTTCTTTTTAGCGGAGACAGCGTCTTCAATAAAAGCGTCCACTTGGCTGTAAGATCCAATATCCTTGAGCATGAGCATGACTTGTTCGTTCGCACCTCCATGTAAGGGTCCCTTGAGAGAGCCGATTGCTGCCGTCACTGAACTGTAGTAGTCGCTGGTCGTGGATGCAACGACTCTTGCCGTAAAGGCAGATGCATTGAGTTCATGGTCTGCGTGAAGAACCAGCGCTGTATCAAATAATTTTTCTTCTTCAATAGAAGGTTCCTTATCCCGGATCATGTTGAGAAAATTCCAGGCTAATGACTTGCTAGGATTCGGTTGAATGATTTTTTGACCTTGTTCCAGTCTGGATAAAGCGGCGACAAGAGGGCCAAAAGCTGCAGTGAGTCGCGTCGCCTTGGTTCGTATTCCTTCAGGAGTGATATCTTCAGCAGAAGAGTCTAATAAGCCGTAATAAGATACGGCAGTTCGTACTTTGGCCATTGGATGAGCATTAGTTTTTGCTATGGAATCCAGGATTGGCAATAGATTCTTAGGAAGCTCTAGATGAGAACTTAGATTCGACTTGAACTGCGTCAGTTCTGTCCGAGTTGGAAGCTTGCCATTCCAAAGGAGGTAAATGACTTCTTCAAATCCACAGTGTGAAGCCAGGTCCTCTATCGTGTAGCCTCGATAGAGGAGGGTGATATCGTGAATCGTGCTGACTTCGCTGGTGCATGCGATAATGTTTTCTAAGCCCTTGTTTGCGGTTTCTGGAATTTGCGCCATGTTGTCATCCTTCTTGTTTGACTCTCTCGATACCGGATCATCCCTTCGAGTGCAAATCGAATCTTGATTTCGTTACAATTACTGCTCTGCTTCATTATCAGCTGATTTAGGAAAGGCTGCAAAGATTAATTTAAAGTTCTTTGCCCCAATGGTCGAGAAGAGAATATAGAAAATCGTTTCGAAGTAGTTCGGTGGAGGTAAGAATGATGAAATTAGGTTTGAAAAAAAATAGACATGTCTTGGGATTCACGAGGAATCTGGTTTTAGTTGGTATGATTTTTCTCGTGACAGCCTGTGGATCAAAAAAACCCAAATCATCAGATGGGGTGGATGCAGTTCATTCGGCTGCTGATGCCGGAACTGACGCAGTACCTCAAACGACTGCAGAGCCTGCAGCTGAGATTCCACCTGTATCGAGTACAGCGTCTCCAGCGCCGCCCCCTCCAGGGGCACCCCCTCAAGGGACACCGCCTCCAGCAACACCGCCTTCGGGAGCGAATGAAAGTGCAGGGACCCCTGCGCCGAGTTCAGCGAGCTCACAAAGTGCAGCTCCGCCTTCTGAGAGTGGGGGACAGCCCGACACCTACACGATTAAAGGTGGCGATACTCTGATGAAAATCGCCTTTGAAGTTTACGGAGATGTCTATAAATGGAAGGAAATCTACGAAGCCAACAAGGATAAGCTATCAGATCCCAATTCAATTCCTAAAAATGTGACTTTGAAGGTCACTCGGCCGGGAAATCTCGCTGCAAACGACCAGCCTGGAGAAAAGTATTTGATCAAAAAGGGAGATACCCTTGGAAAAATTTCAGGGCATTTGTACGGAACACCTACTAAATGGAAAGAAATCTGGGAGACTAATAAAAAGCTCATTCATAATCCGAATAAGATTTTTGCTGGATTTTATCTTCACTACACTCCGAGTGAAGGGGCAGCGGCCCCAGCGAGCCAGTCGACGGCTCGGGCCACGGATTCAGGGGCTGCTACGTCAGCTTCACCAGTGGCTGCAGCTGTTGAAGTTCCCTCAGGAGTCGCTCCGCCCGTAGTCGCGCCTGCCACGCCCGCACCGGAAAGTGGGGCTCAAGCTTCTGCGCCACTGTCGGCAGAGACTCCACCTGCACCAGCGTCAACCCCAGCAGACGCACCCCCAGCAGACGCACCGCCAGCACCAGTAAGTCCTTAAAATCATACTTTCCTTCGTAACCCAAGATCAATTAGGATACGTTGAAGGTTGAATAGAATAGGGCGGCGAGTGGTGGAGAAATCATGAGATTTAATTGGCAGAATTATTTGAAGGGCTTTTTGAGCAGCTCTATATTAATGGTGTCTGTGTTTGGTTTGAGTTGTGCAAGTCAAACATCAATTCAGTCGGTTACTCAGGGTGAAAGGGTCAAGTGGAACAGATCCTTTGGGGATGAGGTTGCGCAACAATTGAGGCCTCGATTTAAATTTAAGCAAGATATTGAAGTCTCTGCATTTTTAAAAAATATGGCCCGAAAATTAGTCGAGTTTACTCCTGAAATTGCGGGATCAGTCTATAGCGTTTTAATTGTTAGGGATCGAGATTTAAAGTGGCGTAACTTTGGAATTCCTAATCAGTCCATTTACCTATCGAATGGGCTCCTTCGAGAATTAGATTTTGAAAACGAAGTTGCAGCTATTCTAGCGATTCAGCTCGCTCACATTATGAATAAAAATCTGCAGGCACAATTCGCCCGAGCTGTTAAAAAACAAAACATCGCCGATTCTTCGATAATAGACACTCATTTAGACAGTTTGTGGAGTTTAAAAAATAAAGAAATCGACTACCTTGATCCTAAAGGTATATTTTGTTTTAGTGAAAAATCGGAACTCATTGCTGTTCAAACCGCGGTGGGAATTTTATATCGAGCTGGCTATGATTCACGAGGGCTGATTTCTCTTTTTGATAGGTATAATAATCGCTTGGACCGATCACCTTACAATAAAAAAGAAATTGATGATTTTATTGAACAGGCAAGAAGGGAGATTGCCGTCTATGCTCCTCTTAGAAATCCAATAGTTAGAACGCAAAAATTTTTGTTGATTCAAAAAAGGATAAAAAATCTGTGAAATATTTTTATTCAGAGCTACGAAAATTGATGGATCAACTTGCCTTAGGGGATGAAAAGGCGAGTCAATGGCTGATGAGGTCTAAAGTCATCAGCTCGATTTCTAGAATCCCTGGGGACGCAAGTGCCCGCAAATATTATCGAGTGACCTCTGAATCAAAAAGTTTCATTTTAATGAGCATGGGTCCCTTTGTGGAGCAACAATCTGAGCTTCCTTTTTTGACTGTACAAAAGCATTTAAAACGATCTGGGGTTGATGTGCCTGAGGTTTTGGATGTAGATCCTGAGAGGGGGTTGATCGTATTAGAGGATCTTGGAGATGTAACCCTGTTGAGAGAATTACAAAGGGTCAGTGCCCCTGACACAGAGCGGCACCTCTATGAGCGAGTGATTGATGCTCTCATTAACCTTCAGATTAACGCTTCTAGACTGCAGAATGAAGTCGTTTTTGAGCCCTTTAAGTTAAAGTTTGACCATGAAAAACTCATGTGGGAAGTTAACTTTACAATCGAAAATTTTTACAAAATCTACCTTAAAAGGGATCTGGCTGCGGCTGATCTTGAAATCCTTCAAGAAGGACTGAGTGAGATATGTAGTTTTTTGGCTAATCAACCGACCGTACTCACCCATCGTGATTTTCATAGTCGAAATATCATGGTGGCTCTAGATAGGCTGGTCATGATCGACTTTCAGGATGCCAGGATGGGTCCTCCGCAATACGATCTAGTCTCTTTACTCAAGGATAGCTATTACCCATTGGAAGATTTCCAGATTTCATTTTTGATGGACTACTACATTGCCCGATTTGAAGCTATGGGGGGTAAACCCATTGAGCGGGCCTCTTTTATTGAAGCCTTTGATCTCATGGCAGTACAAAGAAACTTCAAGGCTATTGGGAGTTTTGCTTCATTTATGAATCGAAGGGGGGATCCAACTTATTTAAAATATATTGGAAATACATTTGAAAACATTCGAAGAACACTGTTGAAATATCCAAGATATTCTAGACTTCGAGAAGTTTTATTTTATTATTATTGTTTTTGACTCATTTATAGATATGGAAGAAAAATTAATTTCTGAAGCTATGTTAATGTCGGCTGGCTTGGGGACTCGGCTTAGACCCTTTACTGAAAGGATTCCAAAGGTCCTCCTGCCAGTGATGGGAGTTCCAATAGCGCAGTATGTTTTGGACTCACTTTTACGGTATGGGGTGACCCGTGTTGTAGCTAACGTTCATCACCATGCGATCCAGGCTCAATCGGGGTTAATGGCGTTAGAAGGTGCACAGGGGCGGGTACAGACAAGCGATGAGTCAAGTCGTCTTTTAGGAAGTGCGGGCGGCATTCGCCATGCGTTAGGTCACTTTTCTACCAACACCTTTTTTTATATGAACGGAGATGTTTTGTGTGATCTGGATTGGGCATCTCTGGCTTCTTGCCATTTTCGCTTACGTGCAAGTCACGGGGTAAATATTACCTTAGCCGTGTTTCCTGAAAGTCCTGCCGGAGAAAATTACCGTGAAATTCTTTATGATCCTTTCAGCGGACTGATTCAAGGGTTAGGGGAAAAAAAGTCTCGTTGTACTTATTTTATTGGAGCGGCAGTGATAGAAAAAGGAGCCTGTGGGCAAATTCCTAGCGAGGGGCCTGCTGATTTCGTTTCAAATATCTTAGAACCTGCAATTGCCTGCAAAAAAGCTGGAGTGTTTATAAGTTCAGGGTCTTGGTACGATATCGGGTCTCCAAGTCTGTGGTTTCAGAGTCATTTGGCTCTCATAGATCGATTGGAGACCGGCCGTTGGGAGTCACCGGAGAGTCGTCAATGGAAAGCTAGAATAGAGAAGACTAATCAGAGGGTTGGCGAACGAATTTGGACTTCTAGAGGGTCTCCGGTGCCCACAATGACTTCACGGTGGAGGCCGTCAGTCTATTGGGATGGAAGGGGTACTCAGGGTGAGTTTGTTCCGAAAAATCTGGGGTCAGATTCTGTACTCTATGGAAGTGGGAACGCCGGTAGAGGAAAATACCAGCGAGGCATAGGTATAGGTGATCTCTGGGTAAATTTTTGATAAGATGGAGAGATAAAATTTTAAGGAAGTGACAGTTCGTTTTTAAATTCGATTAATTCCTTTAGATTCCGAACATCACCGATGAGCCATTTGCCATTTTCTAAAACGAGCTGGCATAGTTTTTTGTTGGTCACTTTTGCTTGATGTTTATGGCCATCGTGTCCCTTGCCTTCGTCCAAATAGCTTAACTCATAGGTGATTTGAATTTCTTTTGGAGAGATATCCTTGATTTCTTTAAAGCTGAGTTTTAGGAATTCTCTCTTGGATTCTATAAATGCCTCTCTGAATTGATCGTCGCTCCATCCTCCGAGATGGGCTTTTACGCCGCCGGTAAGAAATGCAAGGAGATGAGCTCTATCTTCAAGTTTTTTTATAGAAAAGCTCTGGGAGATATAATCGGACAAACTCCGCTTAGGGTCTTTAGATGGGTCTAAGTAGGAAGTACACGAAGTGATGAATAGCACCATGGCTAGGCCACAGGTCTGTAGTTGTCGACTTGACTTACGCATAGCCTTGCCCTCGCAAAATTTCAACGAAATCTCCGATCTCTTTTCTAAGGTCGGGAGAGGAATTTAAAAACTGCATCCCGACACCTTTGCCGGTTGGCAAGGTTAAGGTCGGGGCACCTTCGCAAGTGATCTGGCGGTCTTTAAAGCTTAAGGTGAGCCCCGTCTTTCGCCGTTCGAAAAAAGTAGAAAGAAACACCAGTGTTTTAGGCTCATCGGAGTCTAAAAATAAAAAAACCCCATCTAAGTCGATTCGGCTCACTCTCAGATCGAGTGTTTTATCGTCAGTGCTGAGTTGGCATTTAATTCCTGGAATAGGCTTAGGGAGCCCCTGGTACCAAGCGAGTTGCGGATCGAAGAATGAGCGCTCGAGCTCGGTTTTTAGCCAGGACAATTCGACAATAAGATAGACGAGCAGAAATAAGGTAAAAAAACCGAGCGATGGACATCGAGTGGTGAAGGTAGCCCAGGTGCTCGCTAAGATCCATAAAAGTGACAGTAAAAAGGTGACCTTAAAAGCCCATTTCTTAGCGGAAACGAGCCATATCGACAGTGGAATACATATGAGTCCAAAGCTCAATGACCAATACCCCATGCTCCGAAGAGGGAGTCGCCACAAGGGAGATCGAGTGGCAATGATAATCTCTAACGCTATCAGAGGTATGGACAGAAGTAGGAGTGCAGCCGAAGCTCTCAGCCGATTGGGTATAGAAATGACCGTCATTCACTTTTAATTTACGCTATTCTTAGGTCTTCCGCACCAAAACATTTTTTGGACTCGACTGTTCTATTGGGTGACCGATTGGAGTAGCGCGACGCCGTAAATTTTTTGACTTGATGTAGAATAAAGATTGACGCTTGTAAAGGTGCCGGCAGTGGATGAGCAAGTATAGTTTTTGTTGCCTGTATAATAGACTAGAGTGAAGGTACAGATAGGAGAGGATGAAGAGGATATAAAAACTTGTGTTTGAAGCCCGGTTTCTGACTTTACGGTAAGTCCGGATAGTCGAAGTGTGTAGGTCGTTCCGCTTAAATAGA
>JANNCA010000107.1:0-17704 GCA_031386075.1 Oligoflexia bacterium | reverse complement strand
CCCTCTTCCCCCAACTCCTAGTTCAATCGGAAAAAGCACCCCACCAAAAGGGGCCCCAAACGCAGCAGATACCCCCCCTGCCAAACTCGCTGCTGTATCCGACCGTCTCAGCTGCTCGGACCATCTCAAGTATTGGCTGTGAATCTGGGCATGCATAGCCTGTGAAAGCTCTACGGCTGTCCCCTCAGGCCCAACGATCCCCCCAAAAAAAGTCAATAAAATCGAAATAAACCCCCGAATTGCCCAATGATTCAAGCCATGACTTCTGAGAGGAAGGTGAATATTTAAGAATAAATCAGGAAGTCCAGTGTAGGCGACAGGATTCTTTCGTCTTTCTATTAGGTAACGCGGAATCAGGACTGCGACACAACCGACTAAGAAGACAAAAAATGGAGAATACCAGGCGAATTCAGTAAATTTTGAATAAAAAAATCGAGAAATGAATACAATAATGCCCGCGATCATTCCAGAGAATACCGACGCGGCCATGAGAGACCCCCCTCCTACTTTATTCTACAGTAACACTTTTAGCCAAGTTACGAGGCTTATCGACATCAGTCCCTTTAAGTACAGCTCGATAGTAACTCAATAATTGTACAACTGGAGTGAGCACAAAAGGTAGCAAACTCTTGTTCACTGACCGATTTTCAATGGGCAACGGCACCCAATGATCGCAAAGCCCGCGAAGGTCAGCATCATCAGAATCTCCGATACCCAAAATGGTCGCCCCTCGAGCTTTCACTTCCTCAAGATTAGAAACAGTCTTATCCCTCCAGGAATCTCGGGGGGCCAAAACAACCACGACCATCCCCCGATCGATCATCGCAATTGGACCGTGCTTCAACTCTCCCGCCGCATAGCCCTCAGCATAATCATAGGCGATTTCCTTCAATTTAAGGGCGCCCTCCAAAGCGATTGGAAATGAATAACCTCGACCAATAAAAAAGAAACCTTTCACGTCTTTCAATTCTCGAGCAGCGATGCGCACCTGCTTAAGTGTCTCTGACTCCTCACCCAAGACTTTTGCAAGAAGATGGGGAAGTTTAACCAGGTCTTCAAAGGATCGAGTGAGTTCCTCCATACTTTGAGTCTTCCGCTTGACCGCTAAACGGCCCGCAAAAAGAAGCATGATGAGCATTTGTGCGATAAAAGTCTTGGTCGCAGCTACCCCAATCTCTGGACCTGCCGACGTGTAGAAGACGTCATCTGCCTCTCTAGAAATTGTACTTCCGCGGACGTTTGAAACTCCAAGAACGGGAATTTTTGATTTTTTCATTTCTCGCAAAACAGCTAGTGTATCAGCGGTTTCCCCCGACTGGGAAACTCCAATCACGACTGCCCCAGGCCGAATAAACGGCTGTCGATACCGAAACTCGCTCGCTAACTCGACACTCACAGGAATATGAGCCATTTGCTCAATCCAATACTTTCCTAATAAACAGGCATGCCACGATGTGCCACACGCTACGAAAATCAATTCTTCAGCGCCATCCAAAATCCTTGAAGCTGGCTGATCCACTAAGGGATAGGGCGCTGTACTTTCGCGATCCAAAATGCCATTCAAAGTTTCTACAAGCGTATCAGGCTGCTCGTGAATTTCTTTCAGCATATAATGATCGTAGCCTGCCTTATCTAACCGATCAGGCGACCAATCCAACAAACTCACTTCTCTTTTGAGGGGTTGACCTGTTTCCAAGTCATAAAACTTGACCCCTTCCCGAGTTCCAACAATCAGATCTCCATGCTCTAAAAAATAAACTTCACGCGTCAATTGCATCAAAGGCTGGGCATCGCTCGCCAAAATCGCCCCGCCCTCTGGATCGATCGCAGCTACCAAGGGAGATCCGTTGCGAACACCGACGACCACTCCCGGTTCCTTCTCAGACATAACAACAACACTGCATTGACCGTGCAAGCGAGCAAAACTCTGGCGGACAGCACTCACCAGGTCAGAGCCCTGGCTCATCTGATCCAAGACAAGAAACCCAAAGAGTTCACTGTCAGTTTCAGAGAGCGGGGAATGCCCTCGCGCCAGCAGATCCCTTTTAATTTCTAAGTAATTCTCTATAATTCCATTATGCACTAAAACGACATGCCCAGTCTTATGAGGATGCGCGTTTTGAGTAGTGGGCTTGCCATGTGTCGCCCACCTCGTGTGACCGATACCACAAGTCGCCTTTTGAAGGCTTTTTGCATCTCCATTCAACAGTTTTTCTACGTTTTCAAGTCTTCCCTCAGACTTGATCAGAGTGATCTGGGTCCCTAGCAGTAACGCGACACCTGCAGAATCATATCCACGATATTCTAGGCGCTTCAATCCCTGAACTAAAACTTGTACTGCAGGACGATTTCCTACGTAACCGACGATTCCGCACATCTTTAGCGCTCCTTTTTTTCACTTCCGCCAGGAGCCATCGTTGGGCAGGGCTCTCTTAAAGCGAGTTTCGGCGCATAGCCGATTTTGTTGACTTGTCTAGAACGGGCAATGGCCAACGCATGAGGAGGCACATCCTCAGTGAGTGTCGAACCAGAGGCCACGTAAGAACCTTTTCCTACTTTTACAGGCGCAACTGTTTGGCAATCGCTTCCCAAGAAAACATCATCCTCAATCACCGTGACATTCTTGCGTTTCCCATCAAAATTACAGGTAACAAAGCCGCAGCCAATATTAACGCGAGACCCCACCTCTGCATCCCCCAAATAAGAAAGATGAGCAATGCTCGTATGATCCCCAATTTTAGACTTTTTCAGTTCAACAAAATTTCCAATTTTCACATTTGAGCCAACTTGAGAACTCGGCCTCAAATGAGCATAGGGTCCCACATGAGAACCAGCCCCGATTTGAGAGTTTTCCACGACTGACCCCACCTTCAAACGAACGTTCTCACCTACTTCGGAATCCTTCAGAAAAACCTGCGGCCCTACAACCGTATTTCGATTGATCCGAGTCTTCCCCAGCAGAACTACCCCCGCATCGACTTCCACTCCTTCGGACAGTTCTACGGTTACATCGACCCGGACAGTCAAAGGCGCCAAAAACTTCACTCCCAGCAATGCCCACTTCCTCAAAACCCTTTGATTCATGAGTTGCGCTGCCTGAGCCAAATCCCAAAGATCATTCACGCCCTTGAGATCGTCTTCGCACTTCCAAGTAAGCAATCCAATTCCTTTTTTTGCCTTCTGAGCAAGACCAATGACATCGGTTAGATAGTATTCGTTTTGAGCATTTTGATTGGAGAGCCTCTGAAGGTACGATTTTAAACAAACTGCATCAAAAAAATAAATTGAAACAGCTACCTCTTGAATTTCTTTCTCCCGATGACTCGCGTCTTTCTCTTCAACGATCCGAAGTGCGGGACCTGACTTTCCCTTTCTTACAAGACGCCCATAACCGGTCGGATTAGCCAACCTGCAGGTGAGTAAACGAAGAGCCTCTCCTTTTTTAAGGGGAACAATCATCTGGGCGATCAACTCTGCTGAAATGAGTGGAAGATCACCCGGTAGAACCAAGATGGGCAATTTCTGCTGAACGCAGGCTAAACCCCAAGGGGAATCTATGGCACAACGTGCCGCATGTCCTGTACCTCGCTGTTCGGCCTGAAGAATAAACGTAATATTCAAATTTTTTAATAGGGGTTCTTGGCGGACATAAGCTTCGACTGCTTCTCTTCCATAACCTACAACAATCGCAATGGAGGCACCAGAAAAGACCTCTCCAACCTGCTTCAAAACATGGAATAATAGAGGTTTGCCGGACAGTTCATGGAGTACCTTGGGAAACTCAGAACGCATGCGCTTTCCTAAACCTGCAGCTAGAATCATGACCCCGAATCTAGAAGAATCCTGAATTTTAACCATATCTCTTGAGCTACCGGAAATAGAGATTTTTCACAAGGGCACATGACCCGACTCAGCTTTCAAAGTGTCAAAAAACGGTTAATTTACCCTGACTGAATAGCCGGAAAACCATTAAAATGGGTTGTCAAAACTGAAGATACCGTTAGAATATTCAAATCGGATGAAAGAACATCGCCGATGGGGGGATTCAGTTATGGATGCTAAACTTTTGGCAAAGTATAAGAAGTTACTCTTAGAAGAAAAACAACGAATTTTTAACAACTCAAAAAATGCTCTGAAAAACGAACTCGCACTGTCCCCTGACGATCTTCCTGACGAAACTGACCTTGCGGCAAGTGAGATTAGCCAGAACCTGGTATTTAAGCTCAGGGACCGCGAACGACAGCTCCTCACAAAAATAGATGAAGCACTGGCCAGAATGGAGGAAGGAAATTTCGGAACTTGCCAGGAATGCGAAGAACCCATCGAGCCCCGTCGCCTCGAAGCCCGGCCGGTCTCAACCCTCTGCATCGCCTGCAAAGAAAGACAAGAGCACAGAGAAAAAATCTACGCTTAGCCTCTCGGCAATAATATCCCTCAAGCCTCAAGCTAGTTTGTCCGAATGATTACATAGTATCAGTTAAGACTTACAACTCAGCTATGAGGAGGCCTTCGGAATGGTAACAAATTATGACGGAGAACAGGTAGAAATTCCTGCTGTTCTTCCCATGTTGCCCGTGCGGGACATTGTAGTATTTCCATATATGATTATTCCACTGTTTGTGGGACGAGACTCGTCGATCAAAAGCGTCGAGGAAAGTTTGGCGCGCTCGGACAGGTTGATTTTGCTTTCTTCTCAAAAAGAAATTAGCGATGAACACCCTACTCCCGAGGGCATCTATAAAACTGGAACAGTTGCGATGATCATGCGCATGCGAAAGCTTCCGGACGGTCGAATCAAGATTCTGACTCAAGGCCTTTGCAAAGCAACAATTAAAGAATTTTCTCAAATTCAGCCTTTTTATGAGGTTAAAATTGAAAAAATTACTGAAACTTCCATTGGGGTCTTAACAGAAACAGAAGCGCTCATGCGAAATGTTCGAGAGCAGCTCGAAAAAGTCATTGCGTTAGGCAAAGTCTTGACTCCAGACATTCTTATGGTGCTGGACGACATCACAGACGCGGGCAGACTTGCAGATCTTGTTGCATCTAACCTAGGCCTAAAAGTCAGTGAAGCACAAGCCATTTTAGAGACTACGGATTCCATCGAACGACTGAATAAAATTCACGAAATCCTATCTAAGGAAATCGAAGTACTCTCGATCCAAGCCAAGATTCGTTCTCAAGCTAAAGACGAAATGACTAAATCTCAAAAAGAATACTTCTTGAGAGAACAAATTCGAGCCATTAAAAGTGAACTAGGGGATACCGACGTTAAGGGCGAAGAAATCATGGAACTTAAAGAAAAACTGATGGGATGTAAGATGCCTCCCGAGGTAGAGCAAGAGGCACTCAAACAGTTAGGGCGTTTGGAACGAATGCACCCAGATGCATCTGAAGCATCCATGCTTCGAACCTATATCGACTGGCTTATTGAAACACCTTGGAATAAGCATACGGTCGACAACCTCGACTTGACTCGCGCCAAAAACATTCTAGATGAAGAGCATTATAATCTGAACAAAATTAAAGAAAGAATTCTAGAATATCTTGCGGTTCGAAAACTCAAAGAAAAAATGAAAGGACCCTTACTGTGTTTTGCGGGTCCTCCCGGAGTAGGAAAAACTTCCTTAGGTCGTTCGATTGCGCGGGCACTGGGGCGAGAGTTTATCCGAGTGTCTCTTGGCGGGATCAAAGACGAAGCTGAAATTCGGGGTCATCGTCGGACCTATGTCGGCGCATTGCCTGGCAGAATCATTCAAGGACTGAAACAGGCCGGCACCAATAACCCAGTATTTGTCCTCGACGAAATTGATAAACTGGGAAGTGACTTTCGAGGAGACCCCTCTGCAGCTCTTTTAGAGGTGCTGGATCCAGAGCAGAATGACTCGTTCAGGGATCACTATCTCAATGTGCCCTTTGACCTTTCTAACGTCATGTTCGTAGCAACTTGCAACGCCTTGGATACGATCCCATCTGCCTTACGGGATCGAATGGAAATTATTCAACTTGCTGGTTACACGGAAGAAGAAAAGTATTTTATTTCTAGAAAATACTTAGTGCCCAAGCAAATCAGTGAAAATGGAATCAAAGACTCTTTGATTGACTTTAATGAGGAATCACTCAGGACAATCATTGGGCAATACACTCGAGAAGCAGGGCTTCGAAATCTAGAGAGGAACATTGCCACGGTCTGCCGAAAGACTGCTCGATGGGTTGCAGAAGGCAAAACAGAAAAAACGATGATTTCTCAAGAGCAAGTTTACAAATTTCTTGGACCTGCTCCCTATATTCGTGAAGATGAACAGGAAAAAGATGAAGTCGGAATTGCAACAGGCCTCGCGTGGACTTCTGTGGGGGGAGAAATTCTCTTCGTTGAAACTACAACCATGAAGGGAAAGGGCGGAATGATCCTGACAGGTCAACTTGGAGATGTGATGAAGGAATCAGGGCAAGCGGCTCTCGGCCTCATCCGATCTCGAGCGAAAGACTTTAATCTGGATGAGGACTTGTTTTCAAACATTGATATTCATGTTCACTTTCCGGCAGGGGCAGTTCCAAAGGACGGTCCATCAGCAGGAATCACGATGGCCGCAGCCATACTTTCACGTCTCACTAACAACCCTATCCGAAAGGATGTTGCAATGACGGGCGAAATCACCTTAACAGGAAAGGTGCTTCCTATCGGTGGACTCAAGGAAAAAGCCTTAGCTGCAATGAGACATGGCATCAGGACCATTATTATTCCAGAGAAAAACAAAAAGGACCTCGAAGATATCCCAGAGGAATATCGAAAAGTCTTGACCTTCATACCGGTGAAAACTTTTGATGATGTCTTAGACATTGTCTTGACACAGAAAATCGTCAAATCGGGCAAGGCAATTGACAAGCCGAGTAATAAAAAGAGAGCCCAGGTAGTTCCAGGGCCACGAATCGATAAAGCAGCTTGACACGCCTTGTCTTTAGACTTTAGTCTATAATTAGCGTATGAGTGTTCTTGAATTACTGGTCTGTAGCCTGCTCATTTTATGTTCGGCTTATGTTTCCGCATCAGAGATCGCGTTATTTAGCTTATCTCGATTTCAGCTGAGATTTTTGAAAGAAAATTTTAGGACAGTCCATCGGAAGATCAAAAGACTTTTAAGTGATCCCGGTGGACTACTCATTACGATTCTCGTTGTCAATGAGGTTCTGAATATTGCTCTTTCAGCTCGAATAGCTAAGTTTATTTCCAAGAGTCATTACGCTATACCCAACTCCTTGGGCAATTTTCCACGCTGGGCATTTGAAGCTATTCTCGAAATTCTGATTACTTCCCCTATCGTTTTATTCTTATGCGAAGCAACTCCCAAGGTTATTGGCGCTCGTGCAAATAAACTAGTTGCTACCGCAACAGTAGGGGGACTTACTTTTATTTATAAATTATTTAAGCCAGTCCGTTTTCTCCTGAAGCACCTGATACGATTCTTATTATCCTCAATCTACTTCATATTTCGAAACAAAAAAAACGAACCTCAAAATCAACAAAACAGCACCATCCTCAAAGAGTCTGACTTTATTCTCCTAGTCGAAGAAGGCCATAAAGAAGGCGCAATCCAAGAAAATGAACTAGAACTCATTAAAAATGTTTTTGAACTCGACAATACAACCATCGCAGAAGTTTCAACCCCTCTTTCACAGGTACTTTCCCTCAGTGTCCACACCTCCCTCAAGGAGGCTCTGATTGCGGTGCGGAGCCAGAGATATTCACGAATTCCCATCATAGGATCCAACAAGAAAGAGGTGGTCGGTGTCCTCTACTCAAAAGATCTCCTGAGATCAAAACTTCAGCCAGAAATCTCTCAAACCACTGTCGCGACTCTCATGAGAAAACCCTACTTTGTCTATCCCACCATGAAGCTCAATTCACTCTTTCGAAACTTTAAACAGCGCAAAACTCACATGGCTATTGTCAAAAACACAACGGGAGAAGTCACAGGCCTAGTGACCATGAGCGACGTACTCGACGCACTTTTTGAAGATTTTTTTACCGATGACGAAGAAATCGACTCCTTGGGGGTTCCACCTCAACCCAATAGTCATCTAAGGAAAGTATGATATCACTGCAAGTTTGGCAGCTTTTCGTGATGATTCCCCCTTTACTTCTTGTGGAGGGGTTTTTCTCCGGATCGGAAATTGCCCTTCTTTCGGCGGACAAGCTCAATTTGAAACGTCAATCAAGGTTAGGAAACCGAGGGGCTACCCTCGCCTTAGAGATGGCAAGTCATCCAGAACGAGTCTTTTCCACTACACTTTTGATCACGAGCATCTGTGTCATCACGATCTCAGGACTCATTGCACTCTTTTGTATCGAACAATTCATTCAGTATGGAGAACTCCTTGCGATTTTGATTACTTCCTTTTTAGTCGTTCTACTGGGGGAACTCCTTCCTAAGACAATCTATCAGCGCAATGCGAACACTTTAGCACCTTGGGTTGCCTATCCCCTCTCTTGGACTTATTGGATCTTTCTTCCAATCACTCGACTCCTAGCTTCCTATACGACCCGCTTATCAAGAATTGTGGGCCCGATAGAAGAACTCTTGTCCGGAAAACCAAAAAATACCCGTGAAGATATCCGCGCTTTGCTTTCCTACAACCAAAGAGAAACTGAAATTAAGACCAGCGAGAGGAGAATGATTAATCGAATATTTGATTTCCGTTACTCTGAAGCCCAACATGCACTCATTCCACTAGTCAAGGTCGATGGCGTAGATGAATCTGCCACAGTTCAAGAAGCCCTCGACCGCTTTGAACGCCACAGGCACTCAAGAATGCCTGTTTATTCAGCACGTATCGACAATATCATTGGAGTCTTAGAAACTGTTGATCTACTGACTGCCGGAGATCTCAAGGAACCCATTCGGCACTTTATTACTCCTGCCCACTATGCGCCTGAGGCTCAATCACTTGAAGACCTCATTCTGGATATGCGCAGAGAAAACATTGAAATGGTCGTAGTCGTAGATGAACATGGAGGAGCTGTCGGAATTTTGACGTTCGAAGATATTGTTGAAGAAATTGTAGGCGAAATCAGCGATGAATATGATTATGAGTCCCTTCCATATAAATTAATCTCTGCCAAACAATGGATAATTCAGGCAAAGATGGAAATCGAAGAAATGAATGAATTCCTAAAATTAGACCTACCTGAAGGCAACTACAAGACCCTCAGCGGGTTTCTACTTCAACAGTTCGGCAGGATCCCAAAGAACAAAGATGAACTGTTCTTTAATACTCCAAATGGATCCTTTCGATTCCTCATTCAAAAGGCTTCTGAGCGACATATAGAAACTGTCTTGATCGAAAAGATAGAATCAGCCTAAACTCTATTATGGCCAAGACTGTACTGATAGTAGATGATATTGCATTCGTAAGAAAAAATTTATCAGAAATCCTGACTCAGGCTCATTATCAGGTCATAGGAGAAGCAACCGATGGACTGGAAGCGGTGAGTCTTTATGAGAAATTACGTCCTGACTTAGTCACAATGGATGTCGTTATGCCCCAAATGAGCGGAATCGAAGCGACGAGAAAAATATTAAAGCTGGATAAAAACGCAAAAATCATAATCGTTTCAGCAATGGGGCAGGAAAATCTTGTCATGGAAGCGATTAATGTGGGAGCGAGAGATTACATTCTGAAGCCCTTCAGCTCTGAAGATGTATTGAAGACAGTTGAGCATATTTTGCAGGGGGACATGACTTCGTATTCTCGTGCTGCGCAGCGTGAAAAAATGATCCAATAACAACTTCGACGAAAATAGAATACTGAACTGACCAGAAGGAGATCTAACTGCATGGATTCGCTGGAACCGAGAATAGCTGAAATAATCAACTCCTTTCCAGACCAATTTGAATTTTATCATCTTGGACGGGTGGAATTACAAGGCTTTCAACAGGCCAAAAAAGATTGTCTTCAGAAAAACAATGCAATTGCCTTTCGCATCGAATACGACGTCAGTGTTTGGATCGTCGTACTTTTTGGGAGGGACCTCGATATTCCTACCTATTCAGAGTTAGGCAATATCATTGTAAGCAAAATGGTGACACAATTAAGCTCCCTATTAGGAGCTGAAATCATGATCTCGCCTCCTCACTACTTAGACCAAACTCAAATTGAAATCATGGCACAAACTAGCTATAAAATAATTTGTAAAAACTACTCTCATCATTTTAAAAACTCAGTAATTCCCATAGAAACTTGGATTCTACCTTCACTTTGGGAGGGAATCGGAAATGCTTAGAACAATTGGCTTCAGCCTCAAAATTGCACTTCTTTCTACTTTAGTGCTCATACTAGGGAATTGGGTCAGATGGGACGGAAAAACCATCTCTGACCAAGTAAAACTCAAAATGGCCCACGCCGAAAGAACACACTTGCTCGGCACGATGCGTGGATGGGCAGAGAAGCTGACACAGGATGCACGGAAGGGAATTCAAAGAAAAGCAGAACAAATCACAGGGGCTCCACCTCAAGATGAAATTTCTTCCTCTGAAAGACAGAAATTAAAAGCTCTCATTCGAGAACTCAATAGCTCTCACAAAGCAGATTAATTAATGAGCACCCTGGACACTTCCATGACCCGATGACCTTGTAGCTTGATCTATAGAAGCTGCATAGACTTTTGGAATCTTGAGGAAGCTCTTACCTCGAAGATTACAACCTGCTGCTCCACTTTCATCTAGCGTTTCCGCAAGACTTTGCTGTCCTAAATGTTTTACGGGCTGTTGGCCAGAAAAATTTATACTAGCAAAAATAACAGGGGCAAAAGACACTCCCAACAATAAAATTAGCAAAAGTCGCTTTTTCATTTTCTACTCCTCAACACAACATCAACATGAACACCATCAACACAAAGATGATGCTTTTCACTCCACGTCTACTACTGACACCCGAAGATAACCTCAGGTGTCCCAAGACACGCAGTCACGGATGACATAGTGCAACACAGGTGCCACATCTGTACAAAATGACACAGCATCTAACACTTCGAAATAATGCGATATTTATTATCGACTCCAAGCCAATCCAACTGAGTCAGAAAACAGAAAACCAACACCCGTCCAAATACTTTACACTTTAAAGTGAGCTCGATGAGAATGCGAAGGGAAACTTAAGGATGACTGCCCCCCCTTTGGGGCTAGGAAAATGGATCCCTGCTAGAATATTAGAAATACATTGATTCAACCCCGCATGATTCATCTGGGAGCGAACCACCTGAACATCACTTACAGAACCACTTGTACTAATGACCCATTGCATAAGTATAGTGCCAGCAAGACTTGAATCAGAGAGCAGTGCTTTTTCATAGCAGTATTGAAGTTTAGCTTGATACTTAGACAAAACTCGCTCCACTGCTGCTTCGGAAATTTGCCCTGACCCACTCATGGCCAAACCTTGGGACGACAAACTGGCCCCAAGATCAGAACCTCCCCCAGCCCCTCCGCTTCCTATTGAAGCGAGAGATAACCGTCCCTGCACTTCATTCAGACCCTTACTTCGACCCGAAACCACTTCTCCACCCCTCATACTTCTAGATCCCCGCGTCGAGATCGCTCCATCGAACTCATTACTCGAAGTAATTTTACCCAAAACTAAAGATTTAGAATTCGAAGGGACCGCTAACGCAGATCCTGAATACTTCCCTGTAGAGTGATCTAACGGCGCTTGAGGAGCAGCCATTCGATTCTTAGACGGAGACAAAAAGCTCAGAGACTTTGCCAAGTCCGCTTGGACCCGTGCCCTCTGAACCACCTGAGAAGACACCTGAGGAACAACGGGACGAGGCACGGAGCGAGTCACGGGACGGGGGACCGCTCGAGTCACCGGGTGCGTGACCGGCCGCTTAACCGGAGTGGGAGCCTTCTGCCGAGATATCGGTTTTTTTGCAGGCGCTTTTGGAGCCCTTTTGGGTGGCACCTTCGGTAACTTTGGCTTTGGTTTGGGAACTGACTTGGGCACCACAGGGACCGGAATAGGTTTGGGCTTGGGTTTGGGCTTAATCGCCTCAGGCTTTTTTGCAATGATTTTTGGTTGTTTCAGTGGAAGTTTGGACAGATCTACCCGAACGGGTTTAGCATGAATCGGCTCTCGGTGAGGCCAGTAGTGTACGAAAACACTGAGACTAAAAATTGACAAGACCACCGCACTTGAAATTCGGTTCAACCATGTCTTATCTGCCTTTTGGCCTGCGCTACCCTGATCAAAAGGATCATCTTGAGGGATCTGGTGAGGCAAGGGCATACCACTGACCCGCCACCAATGTTTACCATACTGGAGCGAACCCTGAAAAAATTTCGCATCCGGAATAATAGCCACTTCTCCTGCCTTTAAAACTTTCTTACGCTCCCCAGAGCATCTAAAACAAACGCTCTCTCGAAACGGCCTAATCTGAAAGCCAGATGGAGTCTGGGTAATTACAAATATCTTTATACCGTCTACAATAGACGTATATGAACCCTGGATCCTAGAATACTCCTTCAGATAGTATCTAATTCCTTCGAAAAGATAGATCACTTGAGTCAAGGACGGTGAAGGCAACCCCCTACGTCCAGCATCATTTAGAGAAGTACTCTGGACAGGCAAATAAGCAGCGCGAAGTGGGGAAAGCAGTCTAATAGAAAGCTGGACCAAACCCGACCTGGGTTCTAGCGGATCACTAGGGATTTCAATCGAATCACCCGAGATTAGAATGTCAGGATCAACTCGGATATTCAGAGGCTGGGAGCCTGGGTCGAGTTGATGGACGACACTTTTGTGAATGACCTGAACTCCACCCAGCTGATTCCTTTTTAGATACCAATGACGGTTCTCAATAGGCATGGGATCATGCGAATGCCACACGAAACGTCGGGTCTTGGGACCCTGCTTGAGAGTAATTAGGTAATCTTCGGTTTTCATAGAATACCTACTATTCCTCCTTGACTACTACTAGCTGTAAATCTACAAATCCAGCACTTGCCGCAGAGGCCAAAACAGATTGTAGGGTTGAGTAAGGGACATTCTGATCTGCAAACAGGAGCAGGTTTGAATCCAAATTGGGCTCTGGCAAATGCTTCCTTTGTTCGACTAATACCCGATAAAGACTTTCTGATCGTCCGGTGCCAGGAGGTGGAACCTCCTTGGGGTCAAAGGCGAAATGCCGAAGGGGGACAATTGGCTTTTGATCGATTGATATTCCTTCAGAAAATATTTCTAGCTTTAGGGTCTCCTTTGCAAGCCCGCCGGCCTGAGAGCTAGGAAGAGAAATACTACCCGATGCAGAAAGAGTCGACACACTAGATGAATAGCTTTTTAACAAAAAAACCAGAAGAATCATGAAAATATCAGCCATTGATGTGATCTGTAGAGCCATATCCTGCTGAACAGGGGGGCGCTTCATGAATTTGCTCTTCACCTTATTTTCATACTCCTGCGATGAAAACCTTTGGAATTATTGGCTTGAGATCTTCAATAATCTTAATCATTTCATTATAGTGCAAAGTAGGTTCAGCAGACAAATTAGCTTCTTTGAGTTTAGGCAGTCTCCTCACTATACCTCGGATCTGAGCGCTCAAGGCGACTCGATTTTTAATAGGTATCGACCAATTCAGATTTTGCCGACCTCCTGTTACCTTAATATTATATTCTCCCGACTGCTTCATAAATATTTCTAGAGTCAGGGGAGGCTCCGGAGGTTTAGCAGGCTCAGCCACAGGTGGAGCCATCTCTCCTGAGGCAGCGACGCCAGCCTCTAACACAGAGAGACTCAAAAACGAGGCAGAAACCAGAAGATAAGTAATCAGCACCGTGAAGCAATCGATAATAGGAGCGATATTGAGATCAAAATCCTGACCAGAACCAGAATCAACAGAACTCATGTGCCACCTAAGCCTGGTGACCTGTGATTCCTCATCCTCGAAGCCGTATCAGTATCTGGCGATGGTGTATCACTCGAGTAATAGCGCTGCTTGAGCAAATCTAAAATTTTGACAGCGGACCGGTCAATTTCAGTTTGAAGACGATTCGATCGATTGATCAAATAACTAAAGGCAATCATGCACGGAATAGCCACCGCCAAGCCCATCATAGTCGCATTCATAGCTGTGGAGATGCCATTGGCCAATAACGTCGAGCGCTGCTGCGCGTTTGCATTTCCAACGGCTTCGAACGATTGAATAAGTCCAAGAATAGTTCCGAACAGTCCCAGAAGTGTGGCGACATTGGCAATCGTTGCTAAGAAACTCGTCCCTTTTTGCACCCGATCCATCGCCTCACTGACTGCGATTTGGAGGCCATGTTCAATAATATTTTCAGGTTGATGGGCCCGAATCAACCCCTCTTTGACGACCGATACTACTGGCTTTTCCTTGTAAAGATCGCATAGGACAATGGCTTCGTTGATTCGGTCACTCATCACCATATTTCTAATACGATCAAAAAAAGCAGCTGATCCACGCAACGGATAAGCAAACAAGAGCGCTCTGGTTCTTTCAATTGTGATTACAAGTGCGAGGGCAGCGGCTATCAATATGGGAGCAACGTGTTCAAGATTTTCACTAATGAAGGTCAAAAAATGATTCATATCTAGTGCCTCAAAAGGAATATCTGAATCAACATAGACCTCAGATTACCTACTAAAAGATTCGCAGAACTTCAGTATATTTGTCTACTCTAAATATAATAAATTATTGACACGGAAATATTTCGTCAATAAAATAAAGAAACGTGATTACAATTCATTCTATCATTCAAAGACTAATCTATTTTATTTTATTCATAATTTCATTTGTATTCATGAGTTTTAGAGCTCATGCCGAAATGTATCACTCAAGTTTATTAGATGGAACTCCAATTGAAGCAGTTGAAAGCTATCTCATTCCAAAACAGCACCAAATTGAAGTGGGAATCTCACTCTACCCTTTCGACCCATACTCGACTGGAATTGCTTTAGACTTTGGATACCTACAAAACATAACTCAAAGTCTTTCCTGGCAAATTATTGACGCAGATTTATTTTCAAGCTTTCAATCTGGCTTAACATCGCAGTTAGCTCAAAATTATTCGGTTAATCCAACTACCATTGAACATTTAAGCTATATTATTTCAACAAATCTAAATTACTACTTTTTTTATGGTAAGTTTATTTTCTTTAAAAAAGCAATTCGGTACATAAGAGGGTCTCTTTTATTTGGAGGGGGCCTATTGGGAACTAGCTTAAAAAACCAGGGGGCAGGAAATTTTGGAACTGCGTTTGAAGTTCTCATCAACGACACCTTCTCCTTCAAATTTACACTCCGAGACAGTCTGGCCATCCCATCTTTTACCAACTATGTTACATTTGCCTTAGAGACAGGTGTCAACTTTTAATCCCTATGCCAACCTACAATCTGATCATTCTCACCTCGATTCTGGCGGCAATCTTCCCTTCCATCTCAGTACAAACTGCGCGAGCTGAAGAGCCGCCCTGGAAGGGAACCATCCCTGCTGTGTACAAAGAGGCATCCCCCTGGGCCCCACTTTTAGAGCACCTCCTTGCCCACAATTTGAACTTCGGAGCACTGGCTACCGCGAGTCGAATGTTAACCTTTTTACCTGATCTGAATTCAAAAACTGCAGCCTATAAAGCAGCTATTAAAGTCATTGACAACGGCTACCCATTTTCAACGAGAAAACTTTTTGCCCCTGGTGATATCGATCCATCTCAAAATGACTATTTTTTCTATAATTCATACAACCTCTACAAAGCTATCCTCAACAAAGATTCCGGCAGCAGCAGATGGGCAGACAATTATTTTTCAAAAATTGACCAAGGAAGTTTTGGAAAATTTCTATTCTACCAATCTATAGAGGCTTATAAAAAAAAGAACCTTCTTGCTGCTGGGGGGTTTTTAAAAAAAATCTTAGAAAAGGAGACTGGAGATCCCAGCCACCTTCAATTCGTCAAGAAAGTAGTGAGAAATCTTGCGCGAGTTTATTTTGAGGAAGGATCTTATGAGAAATCACTCGAACTCTATTCCCACTTTTTACTCAAACTCAACCCAATCTCTTCTTTGGACTGGCTGGAAGCAGCCTGGTGCTTTTATCATCTCAAACAATACCCGGAAGCACTGGGTGCGCTTTACAACCTAGAATCTGCCGCCTCTTACTCCCAAGACGGCAGCTTAGACTTAGAAAAATACACGATCAGGGCTCTCATCTACCGACAACTCTGCGCAAGCGATCAAGCTGAGTCACTCATCCAAAGCTTTGAAAATGATTTTGGTGCTGTGGTGCGTGGGATCAAGCAAGGCGAGGCCCTGAGCCATTACCCAGTACTCACTTTAATCTCCACACCGGAAAGCGAAGAATATCGAGAGATCGATGCCACACTCAAGGAACTTCAGTTAGAAAGTCTTCGACTCACCGAACTTTCTTCAGAAGACAGAAAACTAGTAAATTACATTTATGCGAGTGAGATTTGGGCAAGAAAACGCCAACTCAGAATCTATCGTGACCAAACGATTGAGTTGGCTGCAAAGTCCCTCATATCCTTGTCAGAACAACTCAAATTCCTGAAATATGATGTGGCCCGCGAAAAGGACAATCCTGAGGCAGTATTTCGCTCACCCAGTAGCGTTGAGTCTAAGCTGAATCACGAACCCCCTCAAGACAACGAAACGACCTACTTACTCCATTGGGTACAATTGGGTGACTATTGGTGGGACGAAAGAAATACCTACCGAGGAATACTGGAGAATCGGTGTCTTCACTGAGACGATGGCCAAAACACTTGGGACTCCTAGTTGCATTGGGTGTGATATCTCCATTTGGGCATGCGGGAGTCAACGACGACTTTCGACACCGCCTCACTCAAATGCTCCAACTCACAGAGAAATCAATCAAAGTGCTGGCCTCCCAAATTACAGAAAGCTTAAATGCCCCATTTCTCCCTGACCTCTACCTTCAACTGGCAGAGCTTCTATCTCAAAATTCGAATACTCTTTACTATATTCAAATGGAAATTCAAAAAAGCAGCGATATCCAAGCAGACAAGGAATTTTCTCCCGTAGTCACTGCCCAAAAAGAGGCTATTTATACCTACGAAATGATTCTCAAAGACTTTCCTCAGTTTAAAAAACGTTCTAATGTCCTTTACCGGTTGGCCCTAGCCGAAAAGTCAATTGATCAAATACCTGATTTTGTTAAGACAGCGTCTCAAGTCTTGAAAACTTATCCCTCCAGCGAAGAGGCGATGCGATGCCAAATTTTACTGGGACAGTACTATTTTGAGAACCATGACTATGTAAACGCCCGCAAGCTCCTCACTCCAGTCTGTGAATCAACGTTTATTTACGAAAGAAACCTAGCACGCTATAAAGTAGGCCTAATCGAACTAGAGACCGATCACTTTAGCGAAGGCCTCCATTTTTTTGAAAAAGTCATCCTCGATCCAGAACTCAAAGAACAAGATAATCCTTACGAAGTCTCTCGTAAGCAAAAATCAACTAAAAGCGACCTAAAACGAGAAGCCCTCATTGATTCAATTAGGGCATATACCCACGTCTATGAAAAGACCCCTAATCCAATTGGGTACTATTCTAAACTCGCCCCAAACGAAATACTATTTTCTGGAATCGCCGCCGGGCGCAGGGTGTCCTTGAGGGCGGCCCAGTCGATGGGCGTCAGGTCACCGACCTCGAGCGTC
>JANNCA010000062.1:0-4604 GCA_031386075.1 Oligoflexia bacterium | reverse complement strand
GTCCAAGATACTGACTGATTCTGCCGGTATGGGTGTCTAGGGGCATCACGAGCTGAGAGGGTTTCAGGTAGCGGCCTTGGGTGAAGGTGGATGCTAAATGACTCTGATGACCCCAAAGTCCTGGATCGAGGTGGTCCTTTCGGCCCATCCATCTCAAAAACATGCACCACCTTTTGCAGGTACTCCCGTCGGAAGGTGAAGTGAGGAGATAAGAGAAGGTGTTTGTTTCTCTCGGTCTGACCCATTTTCGCCAGTCCGTCATGAGGGCATTCAAGGCAAAACTAGTGTCTTCGTGTTCGGGATTCAGATTTTGAATGAAATGGTTTCCGAGTGAGCCATATTTTACCCAGCTCTGGCCCAGTAGCCAGAAAAGGAGGACAATGTCTGAGCCCTGATTGAATCGATGAACGTAACCCATAAAGGATTGATCTGCCTTTTTAAAGAAAGCAGGTTTGAGAAGATTTTTTACAAATTCAGAAGGACTTTTAGAGTTTTGGCCCATGCGTGAGAGAGCCTCATCGATCGATTTACGAATTTGGGTTACCCGGCCATAGGCTAAGACAGCTGATACTAGAGCAACGGCTTCTTGGTCCCAAGGGTCTGAGTAACGATGAACGAACTCAAGAGGGTCCGAGTTTAAGTATTTCGATTGATGGTAGTTGTTTTCGAGTAAGTTGAGAAATTCACTGAGTTGAGACATTTTTGGCACCGTAGGCCAATGTCTACTCGATTCGTAACGAATTACAATGGTAATTGCAAAAATCAACGCAATGCATCAACTTGTCAGTATTCATGAAACTATGATTTCAACAAAGTATGGGATCGATGCACAGGTATGCGGGCATGCTCGGGTTTCTGCAGAGAGTATTCTTGAGTAAGCTATGAAAATTTTCTTACTCGACTCGCTTCGAACCTTGTGGGAATACAGTAGAATATGGTTTGTTTTGTCAGGAGTTCAGGGGTTACCTTGTGGGTCCGCTGCTGGGTGATTTTCAGTTTATCACTGAGCCTTTTGGCGCCTACTGATTCTTGGGCGGGTCAATTTTCTTATGAAGTGGAAGAGTCGCAGATTCCTAAGAGTCCAAGTCAGCCGCCTCCTTTAGTTCAAAACGCCCCCAAATTCATACCCCACTGTGAAAGGTACTATCTCTTCGAAGGGAAAAAATTTGAGTGCGATTCGAACTTGGGTCAAGATGGAGAGCGACTCAGGTCAATTATGGCTGAGGTTCCCTCTGCTCTGGTCGAACTCGATGCTTACCAACAAAATTTAAAGAATATTAGAACGGCAGCTTATGTTGGTACTGCGGGTATTTTGGCTATGGTTCTAGGTGTTATTATGAATCGACCCCCCGTAGATCCTGTGAGTGGAGCATTAAGGCCTGGCGCCTATGTCATGTTGGTAGGATTTGGGGTAACAGTGAATTCGCTGATTTACGGATTGAGCGTTGTGAAAACAAACGAAGCTCATTTAGCTCATGCAGTGAATTACTATAATCAAGCTCGACCCGATCGGATGATCGAACTTCAATTTAGCACACAAGTTAATTTTTAGCTGGATTCTAGAAGCCTCTCGGCCGTAAGTTGATTTAATGAGTTTAGAGTTAGGAGGCATCTGTTGGAGCTGTGGAAACCGATTATCGCACTTAGAATACGGCCGTCAGGATTCTTGCTCAAAATGCGGAAGAGACACTCGGGCCTGTAAAGGGTGCGTTTTCTACGAGAGGAGTTACAATAATGAATGCCGAGAATCTCAAGCGGATCGAGTTGTCGATAAAGAAAAAGCCAATTTTTGTGATTACTTCAAACCGCGGGGAGCGGTACCTGTCGCTTCTTCCTCGAGTGTAGGTGGGGTAATCGATCCAAATGCAGATCAAACCCGGGTTAAAAACGCTGCAGAAGCGCTCTTCAAAAAAAAATAATTCTGAATTCTGATTCTGGATTGGCCGGGAGCCGCTTGAAGTCTGCCTTTATTTCTTGAAATCGTGAGCCGTTGTGTTAGCACTTTCCCTGTATGGCTGAAGTGAAAATTCCAATGACAGTTTTAGGGAAGAAACTTTTAGATGAAGAACTGAAGCACCTCATGAGTGTCGAGCGTCCTTTAGTCGTCAAGGCAATAGAAGTCGCCCGAGATCATGGAGATTTATCTGAAAATGCGGATTATTCGGCCGCTAAAGAGCGCCAGGGATTCATTGAAGGCCGCATTCAGGACATTAATGGTAAATTAGCTCGAGCCCAAGTGATTGATCCTACTTCAATTAAGACAGATCGGGTTGTATTTGGAGCGACTGTCGTTTTGACGGATCAAGAGTCGAGTAAGCAAATGACTTATAAAATTGTCGGTGTCGATGAAGCTGATATTAAAAATGGCAAAATTGGCATTACCTCTCCAATCGCTCGTGCTCTCATTGGCAGGGTCAAAGGAGATGAGGTGGTAGTACATGCTCCCAAAGGACAAATCCGGTACGACGTCATCCAAGTCTATTACGAGTAAAGAGACGATCAAAGACTCGGCCAAAAATTCGACTGAGCCCGTTGAAAGCATCTCCATTCAGTTTGTAAAAGGAGTCGGCCCTGGACTGGGTGTGGTTTTTAGGAACCGTGAAATTCATACGGTGAAAGACTTGCTCTTTTTTTTTCCTAGAACCTATGAAGATCGATCGCAAATGGGGTCGATTTCTGACCTCCAAGAGGGCGTCAAAGCTACCTTGCAAGTGAAGGTCTTAGGTCAGCGGCAAATCTCAATTCAAAAATTGGGGCGAAACCTTCTTGAAGTTCGATGCACTGACGATACCGGGATTCTGAGTTTAAAGTGGTTTCATAGCCTTCGAGGAATGGAGAAGAAATTTGTTCCGGGAGCAAGCTTCAGTGTCACTGGTAAAGTTAAATTCTATATGGGCAAGCCTGAAATGGTTCACCCAGAGATCATCTGGGGCCTGGCTTTAGAGTCGGGACCTGAGGTCGAGGCTCAGTTCGACGTAGGAAGAATCGTTCCCATTTATATTGAAATTGAAGGAGTCCCCACAAGGACTTTAAGAAAAGTGCTCTGGGAAGCTCTCGAGAAGTATGGCGACAGAGTTACCGAGGATCTACCTCCCTACTTGCTGTCACGGCGTGAATTGCCGCTTTTGGCTCAGGCTGTTGAAGAGCTTCACTTTCCTCCCGAACGATTTGCAGCTGACCTTTCAATTTTGGCTCAACAACGTTCTCCTGCACATTTGCGACTCATCTATGGAGAATTTTTTAAATTTGAATACTTGATGCTTCGAAAACGCCTGAATCTTGAGCGAGTGAAAGCCCCTGTACTCGAATTAGCTGGCCTCCTCGTTCCACATGTGGAAATGCGTGAGGATATGGCCCTAAAAATTCTGCAGCTGCCCTTTGAGTTGACTCACGGACAAATTCACGCCCTAGATGATATTTGTAAGGACTTCAGTTCTGGGTATCCCATGAATCGCTTGGTGCAGGGAGATGTGGGTTCCGGTAAGACTGCCGTTGCATTTTTGAGTGCGGCCTACTTGATGGCAGGAGGAGGACAAGTCGCGTTGATGGCGCCTACGGAAATTCTAGCAGAGCAGCACTTGAGGAATGTCCCTAAGCTTCTTGGGAAGAAAATCAACACGGCACTTTTGACGGGTAAATCGACTTCTTCTGAGAGGCAAAACCTTCAAGCGAGATTGTTGAGTGGCGAGGCGCTTTTTGTGATCGGAACTCACGCCCTACTTGAAGATTCCGTTGTTTTCTCGAATCTCGTTTATGTCATCATTGATGAACAGCATCGATTCGGAGTAGAACAAAGAAAAATTCTCAGGGATAAAGGACTAAAAGTCCTCAAGAATTCAGACAGGGTTTTGCCTCATTCTTTGATTTTGACGGCGACCCCTATTCCGAGAACTTTAGCGCTGACTGCTTTTGGAGATATGCAGGTGACTGCTATTCGTGACCTTCCCCCTGGCCGCTCACCGATAATGACCCACGTCATACGAGAAAAGAGTCAGCGGATTCATGCCTATGGCCAGATCAAAAGTCAGATTAAGGAAGGGCGCCAGGCTTATTTTATTTACCCTCTGATCAATCAAAGCGAGGCTGAGGGGTTTACCCAGTTGAAGTCAGCCGTGGCAGAAGCATCCCGATTAGCTGAAGAGATTTTTCCGGAGTTTTCGATTGGGTTGCTGCACGGACAGATGAGTTCGCAGGAAAAAGAACAAATCATGGGGAAATTTCAAAGCGGTGAAGTGCAAATTTTAGTGTCTACTACCGTTGTTGAAGTCGGGGTCGATGTTCCTAATGCAACCGTCATGGTCATTGAGCACGCCGAAAGATTTGGACTGTCTCAACTCCATCAGCTCAGGGGACGAGTGGGGCGGGGCAAGTTTCAGTCTTATTGCTTTCTCTTTTCAGCGCATCGCGAGAACGCTCGTTTGGAAGTTTTGGCTGAGTCCAATGACGGGTTCAAAATCGCAGAAGCTGATTTGGAAATTCGGGGTCCCGGTGAATTTTTGGGTACCCGACAAGCAGGTTCTCTCTCTTTTAAAATAGGTGACTTGGTTCGGGATCAAGAGTGGCTCATTCAAGCCCGGGACGATGCAATGGAAATTCTGGCTCAG
>JANNCA010000053.1:0-9957 GCA_031386075.1 Oligoflexia bacterium | reverse complement strand
GCCACCAATAAACCCCACAATTCCCGTCTTGGAAACGTCAGCAGCAATAGCACCGACAATAAAAGAACCTTCATGTTCCTGAAACAAAATAGAACGAACATTTGGCGCCAAAACTTCGCCATCAACCAGAGTAAAGCGCTGGGTTGGGAATTGACTTGCCACTTTTTTAATCGCCTGAGTCTGGGACACACCCACCGCAATGATCAAGTCAAAATTCTTTTGAGAAAATGACCGAAGGAGAGACTCAAACGCATTATCATCCGTTGCTTCTACATATTTTACAAAAGCTTTAAAGTCACTTTTGGCCTTCATTACCCCTTGATAAGCCGCTGAATTAAATGACTTATCATCCTTACCCCCTTTATCTAAAACTAACCCTATGCGAACCTCTGAGGCATAGACGTACCCAGACGCGACAATGATCAGACCCAATACCGTCAACATCGATATGCCTTTAGGCAATTTACTTAAAAAGTTCATGCAGTTTTTACTACATCGCACATCCTTGCTCTAGGCTCAACAGCTAGTTCTAGTGCGGGTTTTTACGTTTAAGTGAAGTCATGAAAACTAGCCAGAACTTTTCTCTCACTATTTAACTATTACCTTGACTCCGCTATTGCGCGGCGTTAGAAGGGGCTACGAAGCATAAAATACGTGGTGGTTAAGGGAAGTGATCAAGGAAATTCAGGTTTTTATGGAAATGGTACATTTCATACCGTCCAGTCAGCGTAGACTGGCTCTTCTAGCAGCTCAGGCAGATTCTGCGCCCGCGCTTATTTGTGGCGCTAGTGGAACAGGAAAAGGTGCTATTTCGCATTGGATTCATGCAAACGGACCTCGGGCTACACGGATTTTCCTTGTTGCTAATCAAGATAAGTCGCTTGTTGATCAAATCTTAGAAGCTCAGGGTGGAACACTCATGATCCCTGAAATGGGTGAGTGGAATTTATCGGAACAAAAAATTCTACTCGGCTTTCTTAAAACAAAATCTTTGATTCGAACAGAAGATGAGAGCATGCCCATGATTGCTAATGTGAGAATCATTGGAACAACCAGCCAATCCTTAGAGGGTCGCGCTCAGGGTGGTCTTTTTAACATCGAACTCTTAGAGAAATTAAATGTTTTTCGCATCGAAATGCCGTCTCTCGCCAAACGAACTGATGAATTCGACGACGTCGTTATGGGTATAGTCGGTGAAATTACTCGAGAGCTGCACAAAGAACACCTCCGTTTGATCACCCCAGAATCGTGGGATCGCCTCAGGACTTACGATTGGCCTGGGAATTTACGTGAGCTTCGAAATGTTCTTAGACTCGCTGTAGCCGCGGCAAAGGGGGATCAAATCGAAGTCAGTGACTTACCCGACTTTGGATATGCTCGCGTTGATTTTCGTGCGACACGAGAACAATTTGAAAAAATTTATATTTTAGAACTCTTGAAAACATTTAGCTGGGAAATCGACAAGACTTGCAAAATGACTCGCATTGACAAAGACATTTTACTTTCAAAAATCAAACATTACGGGATCACCTTAAATCATACAGGTTGATCTCGTAACCGCTTCTGGAAGCCACCCCCTATATCCCCCCAAGGCTTCCAGAGGCGGTCCCTCTATCTTTTATAGTAATTGATCGAGCTGAGGCTGAGGCGCGTCGCCAGAATTGACTTGTATTTCTTCAGTTTTATCTTTCTTTTTCGTTCGACGTGGCTCAGCTAATAATGAATTCGCCTGTATTTTATCTGTTTTTTGAAGCGCTTTTTTGGCTTGCTGAATAATTTTTTCTCTCAATTCAGGAATGTTCCTGGCCGCTTCGAAATAGTAGTCTTCGGGAGTTCTTTTTTCGACCTGATTTTCTAAGTAATCCTCCCCAATGCTATTGAGAAACTCGCTCAGAAGGTCATCCACTTTTGTATCCGATTTTCTTTCCCTCAGAACCTGCAAAGTCGCTTGAACTCTTAACGCAGCTTCTTTTGGAAGCTGAACCTTAATCATAGGATAATCGGGCGTAGACCTTTCAACGCGACTTTCCTTCCTAGGCAATTCACTGGTTTCTATCTGATTCTCATTTTGGAACTCCATAAAACTCCTTTAACCCCTCTTCATTGAGATGAATGAGTTGAACTTCGCACTCCCTGATTAGAAAACTCTTGATGAGAAAGTTCCTGATACCCTAAAGCAACGGCACCTTCCAAATTTTCGCGGGGAATCCTAAATAAATTAGTGGATCCCTGACCTGCTCCGCAGACCTGCGCGTGGACCTTACCGTCATTTCCTTTGCGGGATTCAAAAATAGGAATATTCGCCGCCTTGAGTTCAAAAGCTCCCTTAGACAAAGACATGCCCGACTGAGGAAAGCAGCTCTGTGCGCCATCCGATCGAAAAACCCAGACTGTATCAAACGATGGATGCAGCGGTTCCCTCAGAGTCTCCATTTTCTTAGAAGAAAACCCCCATGCCTGCTCAAAAAAAGTTAAACTAGCAGGCCTGTTCAGCGCGACGACGCTCGCGGAAACCAGTGTTAAAAAAAACAGAACAGAAGCGACGGTATTTATCCCCATTGATGAAGGGATGGTAGTAGATCTATTTAAAATGCACAAGGGAGGCTTCATGAAAAATCAACCCAAACCTAACACAGAGAATCAAAAGAACAGTTGGATTTGCGAAAATGAAAAAACAGTATTTTCTTCGCCCATAATGGAACTCATTGAAAGAAAATGCTTTTCCAGCGAAGACAGCAGAAAATTTAACTTTTACCTTCTTCGCTCAAAAGATTGGTGTAATATCATCCCGATCACGGAAGACGGAAAAATAGTCATGGTGCGCCAATATCGAATTGGAATCAGTGCACATACAGTCGAAGTTCCAGGAGGTGTTTGCGATTCCAGTGACGCAAATACTCAAGTGACTGCTCTCAGAGAAATGGAAGAAGAAACGGGCTATACGTTACTCCCTGGGGGCAAATGCATTGCATTGGGCTCAACTTTTCCGAACCCCTCTATTCTCAACAACCGATGCCATTCCTTTGTGGTAGGCCCAGTTAAAAAAACAAATCAACAAAAGCTAGATCCAGGAGAAATGATCGAAGTTGCTGAAATTCCAATTGCTGAAATTCCAACCCAAATTCTAGAAGGGAAAATTAGCCACGCCCTTATGCTCAACACATTTTTTCTACTTGCACTTCAATCTAAGAAAACTTCAGAGGCCCTCGTGAGCGAACTTGGCCAATTCACTCGGTGCCATTCCCCGACATAAAATCAACATAAATCTCGAGTCATATTTTCCCTGAGAAAATTGCTTGCAGCACTTTGCGCATGCAAGCGGTCCGAGTTTTTTTCGGGCAGGAAAATACTTATCACATGTGCCGCAGTGGTAAACGTATTTTACAGGGCGTTTTCTAGGTACGGTATTATAACGACTTACGCCCATCTCCCTCATTTTAAAGAGAAACTCAGGGGAATGCCCATAAGGCCGCCGCCTAATCCACAGCCAATAATGAATCATCTCATGAGCTAAGGTGTCATAAACCAGGGCATTACTATTTTGCTCTTCAACCAGATAGGAGGCGATTTCGATTCTCGGAGGACATTCTCTCCAATATTTGCGACTTCCAGGAACAAACCTTCCGGCACTCGTCCTCAGCCGGGAATTCCACTGAAGCAGGGGGGCTTCCAAAAAACCATCAAAATGTAATCGATTGATCTCAGAAAAAAGGGGAATCAAACTAGAAAGGAGATCCATTTGACCGAGTGTGGCCTAAATGGGAAGGACTGTCAAATTGCCATCCGCATGATTGCCAGAATGTGATAGTGAATTTCATGGCTTTTTCTCCAGAATTTGGAATCAACCGAGCACTCGAGTGGAATCGCCTTTTAGACCTGGCCCACTCTGAAACACGAACAGTTCCAGGCAAAACGGAACTCCTTAAACTTCAAAGTCCCGAGGCTTGGGCTCCTGACATTGCAAGCGCTAGACTCATGCAGCAGGAAACGCAGGAAGTCACCCCACTCCTCGACCGGGATGCCCTTTGGGGCCCATTGGTCGACCTGATCGATCCCTTAGCATCTCTAGATAGGCTTTCACGAGGCGGCGTCCTTGAAGTTGGAGAATGGGTCATCATGCGGGGCTGGCTTTACGCGGTCGATTCGTGGATTCAAGTTCCAAAGGATGAAATCCGCGGAGAACTCTTTAAGAAGGCGATTTCCAGACTCCCGGACCCTTACACTATTTTAAAAATACTCGACCCCGTCCTCACTCCGGAGGGAGAACTTTCTGAGAAGGCATCTCCCAAATTAGCCTCGCTTTATTCAGAAATTCGATCCTTAAAGAGGGAAATTTCTATAGTTTTAGACCAACTCCTTAAAAACTTTTCACAAAAAGGAATTTTACAGGAGAACTTTACAGATGTTCGAGACGGAAGGTACGTCCTTCCCATTAAAATTTCTTCCCAAAATGAAGTCGAAGGAACTATCTACGAGGCATCTGCGAGTCGGCAAACCGTATTTGTAGAACCCAAGGAAGTCGCTTCTCTCAATAACCGCTTGAGGCAAAGGCAAAATGATTTAATTCAGGAAATTTTCGTTATTTTAGAAGGCATTTCCATTCGGATTAAGCCTTTCATTAGTGAAATTACTGAGGCAATAGAAATTCTCGCCCATTGGGATTCTATCCAAGGGAAAGCCAGACTAGGACGACACTACTCAGGTAAACCTATTCAAGTGACGGAGGAGCGCTATTTCTCGCTGACACAGACAGCCCATCCGATGCTCTGGTGGTCCCTTCCTCCTGAGTCCATCATCCGCAACGAAATTGAGTTTGGCCACCCTGCCCGATCCCTTTTGCTCACAGGACCCAATACTGGAGGTAAAACGGTACTATTGAAAACGCTCGGTTTAGCTGGGATCTGCGCTCGAACCGGGTTTCCCTTTCCAGCTACAGATCATCCTACAGTGCCCTTTTTTGACACTTTTTTTGCAGATCTCGGAGATCCTCAATCGATTGAACATCACCTGTCGAGTTTCTCCGGCCATGTTTTTAGATTTAAGGAAATCTTAGAGAATCTCACTGAACGAAGCCTCATCCTAATTGACGAACTCAACTCCGCAACAGATCCCGAAGAGGGAGCAGCCTTTGGAAGAGCGGTTCTAGAAACTATTATGTCCCGAGATGCCATGATTGTGACAACAACTCATGACCCACATCTCAAAGCATTGGCTGTTTCTGATCAACGGATTTTGAACGCCAGCATGGAGTTTGATGAGTCTGCACGCACACCTACCTACCGCATGGTTTTGGGAGTTCCCGGAAGATCAAGAGCTCTAGAAACAGCTGAGCGCCTAGGAATCCCTGCAGCAGTCATCCAACTAGCCAAAAAATATCTATCCAAGGAGCACCTCGAGTTTGAAAATCTTTTGGCCAGACTAGAATCAGACACTCAAGCCACGATTCAGGCAAAGAAAGAGGCCATCTCACTTCGCGAAGAAGCAGAAAGATTGAAACAAGAATGGACCGTCAAAACCGAAACATCAGTACAAGAGATGATGGAGCGGACCCAACAAAAACTACGGCGAATACTCGACCAAGCTCAAGACGAAGTTCGAGCCTCTGTTAGAAAATTAGACGAAATAAAAAATCGTCGAGAGATCGATAAAACAAGAAGCACCCTCAATGAGACCTTCAGCCAATCATCTACTCAACTTGAAGCTGCACTGACTGAAGAAGCCCCTGAAATTGCCAAAATCCTTGCCCAGAAGTTGAATCCCTTAACGAAAGAACTCCCCGCTCGTGAAATTCAAATTGAAGTGGGGACAAATGTTCGAGTTCCTAAGTGGAAAAGCACAGGAACCATCCTTGAAATTAACGGAAATAAAATCAAGGTAACTTTAGGAAAAATACAAGTAACCCTTTCTATGGATGAAATAGAAATTCTCAGTTCCTCGCAAACCTCAAAACAAGGAAAAAACCAATTCAAAACTTCTCCATCTACTTTTGAAACTCCCCCACAGATTGACCTCAGAGGAGATCGTTTTGATGAAGCGATGACTGCATTAGCACTTTATTTGGATCAAGCCTACCGAAGTGGATCTCACGTGGAAGTGACAGTGGTTCATGGATTAGGCACCGGAGTCCTCCGTGAAGGTACTCATAAACTTCTTAAGAAACTCCCGTATGTCAAAAAATTTAGAGACGGCGGCGCCGGCCATGGTGGTGCTGGTGCGACACTGATAGAATTCGATCGAGATTAATTTCAAGCTGTGCTACCAGCTCCTCAGAACAAATGGGGGGCCTATCATGTCTCAATCAAATCAAATTCTTTATGATGCTGACAAGGTTCACTTTCAGTACCAACTCGGACACCAAAGGATCGAGGCCCTTCGAGAAGTGACTTTTCAGATTAAAGCAGGTGATTTAGTTTGCCTTAGCGGTCCCTCAGGAAGTGGAAAAAGCACTCTCCTCAATCTCCTCGGACTGATCGAGCCGATGCAGACCGGAAATATTTTCTTCCAAGGTCACAGCCTCAAAAAATTGAACGAAAATCAAAAAAATCAACTAAGAAAATTCGAGCTCGGATTTATATTTCAGCACTTTCACCTTTTCCCAGTACTGACAGCCGAAGAAAATATCGAATACTTTTTATTCCGACAGGGATTACCTAAAAAAGAGCGCGTTTTAAGAGCAAAAAAATCGCTCGAATCCGTTGGATTATGGAGTCATCGGCACAAAAAACCCTTAGAAATGAGCGGAGGCCAAAGGCAACGAATCGCAATTGCAAGAGCACTCGCCAAACATCCGAAAGTCATTCTAGCAGATGAACCCACTGCAAGTTTGGATCAAAAAACGGGTGCAGAAATTATGAGTCTTTTCCTTCAGGCTAACCAAGAAAGAGGCACAACCCTCATCGTTTCAAGCCATGACCCAATGGTTGTCAATTACTGTAAAAATAAAATCAATTTACGAGACGGACTCACCGTCGTTCAACAGGAGAGTCACCATGTTTCTACGTCTTGCCATTAGAAACCTCAGTCGCAATAGGCGGAGAACTTTGGCTATTTTACTCACGGTTGCCATGGGAAGCGGTTCTCTTTTTATTTTTCACGGATTTAATCATGGAATCATGAACCAATATCGAGAAAACACCATTCATTCTCGATACGGACATGGTCAACTCAATATCAAAGGGTACCGAGATCAGGTATTTGAAAAACCTTGGGAGCATTGGATTTCCAATTGGTCTGCGCTCCGTCCCCAACTCAATGCCATTCCAAGAGTAGAACATGTATTCCCAAGAGTAGAATTTTTTGGACTTCTTACGAACGGTCGAGTCACCGTCAGCGGACGTGGTCAAGGAATTGATGGACTCGAAGAGTCTCGCTTCTTTACCACCTTAAATATTGAGAAGGGCGTTACTTTATCTAACCAATCCGATGGGATCCTTTTAGGAAAAGGCTTAGCAAAGGCCTTAGATATCCGAATAGGAGACCGTGTCACTGTCCTAGGAAACACAGTACTGGGGAGTTTAAACGGTACCGACTTTAGAGTTGTAGGAATTTTTCATACCGGCGCTAAAGAGTTTGATGACGCAGTATTCAGAATTCCACTTACCCAGGCACACCGACTTTTAGACACTGACAAAATTGAATCTATCGCCATGGGAGTTCGTGCCGGCACAGACTGGGAAGATCTGGCAAATGAAATCAAACTAAAATGGCCTGACCTAGAGGCAACCTCCTTTGCAGTACTCGATGAAGTCTATTATCAACACTCTGTAGATTGGCTAAATTCACAGTTCGGGATCATTCAAATCATTATTTTAACAATCGTGATTCTAGGAATTTTTAACTCGGTTTCTACCGGAATCATGGATCGAAAACAAGAAATTGGCAATCTTCGGGCGAATGGTGAATCCTCAAACGAAGTGATGAAATTGTTGGCCTACGAGGGTCTTGCACATGGGCTAATCGGATCTTTTCTCGGTATTTTTCTTTCTTACTCTATCAATCAAATATTCATGAGAAATGGAATTCTAATGCCTCCGGCACCTGGTTTGACCCGACAGTATCCCGTAATGATTGAATTCGATCCCAGAATGGCAGTCATATCAGCCGTCCTCAGCACACTAACAGCCTTACTAGCCACTCTCATCGCATCCCTCAAAGTCGCCCGCCTTCCTATTGCAGAATCGCTGAGGTCCACGTGAAACTTAAGATCAACAAACTATTCACTCTCTTACTATCAGTAATAATTCTCATTCCCACGATTCAAAACATTCGAGCTTCGCAGCGCGTGTCATCAGAGGAAATACTATCCAAGGCAGACCAAGTTCGCAATCCGGCCGAAAGCTTTTCGATGAAGGTGGATGTTCTCAGTGGCCACGAGAAAGAAGACCACTCCAGTTTTGAAGTTTCGATTCAAGGCAATCATAAAACTCTAATAAAAACCCTAGCACCCATTCGAAATCGAGGAAGAAATATGCTCATGCTCGATGAGGAGATGTGGGCATTTGTTCCCAATCTCAATCGAGCTGTTCGAATTAGCCTGGCACAAAAACTCTCTGGACAAGCGGCTAATGGAGATATTAGCCGAATGAGGTGGAGTGGCGACTATGATTCAACGATCGAGAGTGAAACTCCTCATGAATGGACTCTCTTACTTACTGCTAAAAAGAAAGGACTCACTTATGAAAAAATGAGAATCTGGATTGAAAAAACCACTTTTTATCCAAATAAAGCCGACTTTCTAACACTATCTGGGACCCCACTTAAATCTGCCCTCTATGAAGACTTCCAGGAAATAGCCGGAAAAATTCGGCCTACCACCATCCGCATCCAAGACGCAATTCGATCCCAAGATATTTCTTGGATTCAGATCAAAGAAATGAAAGTTAAAAAATTTCCAGCCTCTTTCTTTAACCAGAATGCTTTAAATTAAAATGAAGCAAGGCCCAATCTTACTTTTGAGGGCCTTGCTTGCCACCGGATTTTTAATCCAACTGCTTTTAAAAATTGCCTCACACCTTATTTTTCAACCCGCTCAGGCAAACGAAACCCACCTCGTGACTGAACTAGGCTATCAAGGTGCGCTATCTGCGGAAAACAGAACTCAGTCGCAATCTCCCCTGTCGCGATCCCTTCTGTATGGTCAACCCTCTCTCTCAGGATCCTTCGAAATGTCCGAGTCAGGCGTCATTGAATTTAGGGGAGGAACCCGCGGCAGCCTAAAACAAGACGGATCAATGGAACTCAGCGTCCGAGCTTTCTGGATCTCCATGAGCCAGGAAAAATGGAAAATTTCAGCTGGATTTCAGGAAATTCCCTGGGGAGAAACTTTTGGGTTTCCAATCTTGGACATTGTAAATCCCAGGGATAGCCAAGACCCCCTCATCCAGGAGGCCTCCTGGGTGCGCATGCCTGTCGGAGCGTTGAATACCCAACTCTTTCTGAATCGGCTGACTTTGCAAGGAATTTTCGTTCCGCTCCCTCGTGTCCCCCTCTTACCGAGAATTTCCTTCAATAGCAGCAATGAAGCTCATCTCAATGCATTGGACACAGCCTCAGAATACGGAGGAAAAGCCAGTTATCTTTTTGACAGTGGAATCGACCTAGGACTCATCTTTTACCATCATTGGAATCGAACCCCGTCTTATAACATATCATTCACAACCCCCAACACTATTGATCGAGTCCTGAAGCAAATAGACACATTCGGCATGACCCTCAGCCGTGGCTTTGGGCAGATCGTGGTTCGCGGGGACAGCGCTGTTCACCTCAATTCACCTCTTCTTCAGTGGACAAACCCTCAATCCAGAGATTCACTCCAAGGTACCCAATGGCAAACTATTCTGGGCTCAGACATTACATTTGACTCAGATTGGACCTGGGGATTACAGTTGCAAACCGAAGCACGCATTGGAACTCAAAGCTTTCAACTTTCAAAATGGGCAACCACACGAGTCTCCAAAC
>JANNCA010000397.1:0-10407 GCA_031386075.1 Oligoflexia bacterium | reverse complement strand
TTCATCCCGATCCTTCAGAACCTGAAAAAGAGCCTGAAGCATCCTTTGATGAAGGGCCTGTCGAGCATCCGGTCGCTACTCTCAGTATCCAACGCCTCATCCAGCGGGCTCTGTTTCACGTTCAGTCTGCTGGGAAGGATGAAATTCAGCCAGAGGATTTATTGGTCGCTCTTTTTCAGGCGAAGGATTCCAAAGCTCTGATTTTATTGACCCAGCAAGGAATTGAGCGACTCGATGTCCTTAATTTTATGAGTCATGGGATTCGAAAGCATCGAGATCACCAGGGCTCTGATGATTATTCTGTTAACTCTTTAAGTCATTCTTCAGATGGTTTAGATGGGGAGATGGGTTCTGACTTTGAGGGTCAGGAAGGGAGCGGGCTCGGAGGCGAAGACTCAGATTTTAAGCGGTCTTCCTCGAAAAAGGGCTCGTCCAGCAGCACGGCTATGGAGGACCCTTTGACTAGTTATGCGATGAATTTGAATGAACGTGCTCGATTGGGAAAAGTAGATCCCTTGATTGGGCGTCAAAATGAGATCGAAAGAATGATTCAAATTCTCTGCCGCAGACGCAAAAATAACCCTCTCTTAGTGGGTGAAGCCGGAGTGGGTAAGACGGCTTTGGCAGAGGGCCTGGCTCTTCGTATAGTAGATAAATCTGTGCCGGATCTCCTGGGTACCTCCGTCGTCTATTCTCTCGATTTAGGTTCATTGCTGGCGGGAGCTAAATTTCGAGGAGATTTTGAGCAAAGATTTAAGCGAGTGATTTCGTCTTTAGAATCTAAAAAAGCGAAGGGGCAAGACCCCATTTTATTTATCGATGAGATTCACACCATTATTGGAGCCGGAGCAGTCAGTGGAGGCGCACTGGATGCAGCCAATCTTCTAAAACCTTTTCTGTCACAGGGAGATATTCGCTGCATTGGATCGACCACGTATGCTGAGTTTCGCGGGGTATTTGAAAAAGACCATGCATTGGCGAGGCGGTTTCAAAAGATTGATGTGAGTGAGCCAAGTATTGAGGAAGCGGTTCAAATTTTAACAGGCCTCAAAACTCGATTTGAAGAGCATCATGGTGTTCAATATTCTCAAGATGCGATCCGCGCTGCGGTCGAGCTCTCTTCAAAACATTTGACTGATCGTTTTTTGCCTGACAAGGCCATTGATGTGATCGACGAGGCGGGGGCAAAAGCTCGGCTCAAAAGGGCGACCCAAAATGAATCGGTCCCTACTCTTCTAGACTTTAATTCGATTGAGGAAGTGATTGCCCAAATTGCTCGAATTCCATCCCGGTCAGTGAGTTCCAATCAAAAGGTTCGGCTCAAGAATTTGAAGTCAGACTTGCAGCTGTCTATTTTTGGCCAAGACCATGCCATTGATGCCTTAGTGACTTCAATTCGTTTGGCGCGATCGGGGTTACGTACCGGAGAGCGTCCCGTGGGGTCTTTTTTGTTTTGTGGGCCAACCGGCGTCGGTAAAACTGAATTGAGTAAGCAACTTGCCCATTGTTTAGGGGTTCCATTTTTACGCTTTGATATGAGCGAATATGGAGAAAAACATACGGTTTCGCGCCTCATTGGCGCTCCGCCCGGATACGTGGGATTCGAACAGGCAGGTTTATTGACCGATGCTGTATTGAAAAGCCCTCATTCTATTATTCTTTTGGATGAGATTGAAAAAGCCCACCCTGACGTTTGGAATATTTTGTTGCAGCTGATGGATCATGGAGTTTTGACCGACAACAACGGACGAAAAGCTGATTTTAGAAATGCGATTTTGGTCATGACTTCTAATGTCGGCTCAAGGGAGTTGGAGCGTCGGCCTTTAGGCATGGGGTCGGAGCAGTCCCGTGGTTCTGATGCGCATAAAGCAGTTGAACAAACCTTTAGTCCTGAGTTTAGAAATCGGCTGGATTCAGTGATTTATTTTGATCCTTTAGGATCATTGACGGTGGGTCAGGTTGTTGGAAAACAATTGATGGAACTTGAGTCTCAACTTCTCGCCAAAGGTGTGGATGTCGACTTTGCGCCTGAGGTCCGAGATTGGTTGGCGCAAAAGGGTTATGACCGCCTCATGGGTGCCCGTCCCCTGGCTCGACTGATTCAAGACCAAGTCAAGCGCCCTCTTTCTGAAGAGATTTTGTTTGGGAAGCTTGAGGACGGTGGCAAAGTAAAGGTTTTTATGAAGGACCAATCTATTGTGTTTGAGTTCCTTTCGGTTCCAACTGAACCCAAACATCGGGAATCTCTATCGGTACCTTCAGAAACTTCTGGAATTTCATAAATTCATGGAGTATGTTAGTCCACTGAATTACAGGCAGATATTCGCGCCAAGCCCACCGTGGAGCGACGTAAGCGATGTACAAAGGAAATAAGATATGAGTACTCAAGAGACAACCCAAGAGAGCGCACCAAAAAACACACAGCCCCCTTCTAGTCCAGCTCAACCGAAGAGTCCAGTATCCCGACGTCGGAAAAAAGCAGAAGGGCGCAAGAAGCGCACTCTTAAACTCAAGTCAGACAAAGAGTTTGCAAAAAAATATTTTGAAGCCCGATCTAAACGTTCTACAGACAAAAAATCTGCTTTTCGAAAGAAAAAAACCAAGAAGAAGTAAGTGATTTTTTTGGGTAAAACCTCTAAATCATTGTCCAAGTACTTTTCAGGATCTCTTGCTCAGAAACTCGCTGCGAGGGTATCTAAAAAAATTCCAGCTCAGATTAAAGATACTTTTCTTTTGCGAGGGCTCGGATTTTTGAAGATCCCCCTTCTTTTTTTTGTTTCTCCTTCAGTTTTGGAGGCATCAGAAGATCGGTGTGTGGTTCGGGTGGCCTTGAACCGGCGAACTCAAAATCATCTCAAATCGATGTACTTTGGTGTTTTGGCCGTAGGAGCTGATTGTGCTGGCGGTTTAATTGCCTTTAAACAGATCCATGCTGATGGAAACCGAGTTTCTTTAATTTTTAAGGATTTTCATGCTCGGTTTCTGAAGCGAGCTGAAGGTGATGTTCTGTTTACGTGTAATCAGGGGCGGGAGATTCGTGAGCTTGTTCATAAGGCAAGTGAGTCGGATCAGCGGGAAAATATGTCTGTACGGGTCATTGCGACTGTTCCTTCTAGGTTTGGAGACGAGCCAGTGGCCGAGTTTATTTTGACACTTTCCCTGAAGCGAGAGGGTTAGTTTTTATGTTTTTTGATGGGGTGAAGTTTTTTAAGGACCCAATTTCGATGAGGTCTCCAGGCGAGACGGCTTTGACCTCCGTGGGTCATGTGCTTCTTTTCCAGTGAGCGGGCTTTTTGTCGGATTTTCTCTGTCAAGACTTGATAGGTCAAATAGCTGGCGAACAGAAGGGGCGGGCCAAAAATGGGAATCCAGATCAACGCGAATCCAGCTAGGTCGCCGAGTGCTCTACCTGAAAAATAGTATTCGATTGTGTTGTGGACTCGGTTCAAGTTGATGGCAAAAATAACACCCAAAGTCATGCCGTAGGCTACGTGTCCGATGACATGCGTGAGCACAATGGGTAGGCTTGTTCTCCGAAATTGAAGGAGTGGGTGATGCTCAGAGATGACCACCTGAAGAAGTAAGCCGACCGTAACTCCGTGAACAAGGCCCACAAAAGTGGTGATAATCAATACGCTTCCCGGAGTTAAGACGGGGGAGATATCTACGAGTTTTGCGTAAATAAATGCAAAAAAAATCCCAAATGAATAATGAATCATCAGTCCAATTGGATAAGATAGTTCATATGAGTGAGTATAAAGGCTCCCGATCGCTCGGGTCATATCGACGTTTGCCCATTTTAACTTATGTATAAGAAACATGAGAGAAGTCATAACGGTCGTGCTGGTAAACCCAGCTAAAATCAATAAAAAAATATTCATAAGAGTACCTTTGGAGACATCTTGGATAAAAATGCTTATTTTGTGCCAGATTGCCCACATTGCAGTCCAAAGTTAGCCGAAAGAGGAAAAGACAAAAATTGTTGACCTTAGATTCAAACTTCGCTAGGTACACAATCGGCTTTAAATCAATCAAAAGGGGAGTGATTATGACAAAAAATCAGTCAAGTTCATTTTTTCATCTATTTTCTGGAGCTTCATCGGATAAAATTTCTCTTAAATTTTGGGGCCTCACGGTCAGTGCCGTCTGTTTGATGAGTTCCGGACCTTTGTTTGCTCAGTCTTTTACTTTGAATGATTTGACTGCCGAGGAGCAGGATCAGCTGACATTGGGAGGCCAGGTGAGACGAACTCAGCCGAATCCAGACCCGAATTCCTCCTTTGATGAGTTGACCGTATTTCAGGTAGTGAGCTCGACTCCAGCTGAAGCGGCGGCTGTATTTACTCAGTACAATCGACACAAAGAATATTTTAAAAATATGATCGTGTCGCAGTCTGTTTCAAGCTCAGACCATTTCAGAGACACCATCAATAATTATACAATTCAGATTAATGTTTTTGGCCTCAGTTTGACAGAGAGTTATACTGTGGACGACACTTTGTCATTGGAGAGTGATGTTCCAGGAGGTTTTCAGGTTAACTGGAAAATGATTAAACCTGGAGCGAATACGGTCCATGCGGATGGAAGTGCCCGTTTCGAACCCTATGGTAGCGACAGTACTTTGATTGTCTACGATAACTCAGTAACTCCTTACGCGACTTTTTTTACTCGGCCCTTTATTAATACAAGTATTGCAAAAAATTATGCAGCACAGACTCTCGTGGATATTGTAAGTAGCTTGAAGGTAGCAATAGAAAATGAAAAACAATTTAATCATGATGACCTTCAGGAAAAGGTGAAGTCTTTGCAGACAAACCTGAGTTTTCGCTAACTCTTAGTTCAAGAAAAGCCTATCTTTTGAAGCAATTTGGGTGTCCCTGAGCAGATTGAGGAATTCATCACGGGGAATGAGTCTTGCGCCCAGGGCCCCCATATGCGGAGTCATCACTTGAATATCCATCCATTGGAGGCCACGGGAGCGTAAGTGTTCCATGAGGAAGAGAATCGCAAGTCTCGAGGCATTGGGCTCGATGTGGAACATGCTTTCTCCGGAGAAAATCCCTTGGATGAAGACTCCGTAGACTCCACCTACGAGTCGTGCTTCTCGCCAGACCTCGATGCTGTGGGCGTGGCCCATTTCATGAAGTCGAAGGTAAGCTTGAATCATTTCAGGATTGATCCATGTCCCCTCTTGGCCTGGTCTGGGTGCGCTGGCGGAATTCCGGATGACTTCCTTGAAAGCCTGATTAATAGTGAAGTGGAAAATTTTTCTGTTTTTAAAACGAGTCAGACTTCTTGGAGTATGCAGGCGATTCCATTCAAGAATGGCGCGTTCGGGGGGGCAAAACCAAGCTAAAGGAAGTCCGGCAATGGGCCACGGAAATATGCCTTGGCTATAGGCTAGGATCAGACTCTCTGGGTCCAGGTCACCTCCTAGGGCAATCATTCCATCTTCGGTTGAGGAGTCGCGTGGATCGGGAAATTGAATGATCGTCATAGGTCCGGAGTATCATCTGGGTGAGCTGCTAAGACAAGCTTTCAAGAAAATGTTTCGCCTTTTCGCATGAGTGTACGAATAAGATCCTCGGCCCAATGAAGTGCACTGTGTGTTTGAATCTTTTCTTTCATAGCGAGCATTCGTTTTGCCCGGTCTGTGGGAGAAAGGTTGATGGCAGTGGCAATGGTGTCTGCAAGCTCTTCGGTTGAATAGGGGTTAATAATAAAAGCCTCAGTAAGTTCCCGACTCGCCCCAGTAAACTTACTCAAAATGAGTGAGCCTTTTTCTGGATGTTGGCACCAAACATATTCCTTTGCGACGAGATTCATTCCGTCATGGAGTGAAGTGACTAGGCATAAATCTCCGATTTGATAAAAATACTGAATTTCCTCCCAGTCAAAATGCTGATGAAGAAAAACAATCGGTTGGACTGTGGAAGTGCCAAAGCGCTTGTTGACCCGTATGACTGCTAAGTCTATTTGCTCAGCCAGATTTCGGTAAGCGGGGATGTCGGTGCGGCTGGGTGACCCCATCTGGGCGAATGTAAATTTTCCAATATAGTCCGGATATTTCTCTAAAAAACGTTCAATTCCTTCAATTCTTTCTATCAGCCCTTTCGTGTAGTCCACGCGATCAACACCAACTGCAACGAATTCTGAATGAATGTTGTATCGAATCTTGAGGTCAGCAATCTCGGAATCTGTGAGTAATTGGACTGGAGCTGTGTCTATTCCGATCGGAAAAGCTCGTACATAAGTTTCGTGACGATCCATATGAACTGAGAAGTGTTCCCAATCAATTCTCGCCTCCAAATATCGATTGCAAGTTTCTAAAAAATTATTGCAATGATATTGAGTGTGGAAGCCGATGACATTGGCTCCCAGCATTCCATGAAGTAAATTTTTGGACCAAGGACAAATTCCAAATGCTTCTGGATTCGGCCAGGGTATATGCCAGAATAATCCGACTTTAGTGGTGTTACCCGGTTTAGATTCGAGTCGTGTCCGAATGAGCTTGGGTACCAAGGCAAAGTGATAGTCCTGAACTAATATGAGAGCGTCCCGATTAAAAATGTGGACCGGTAGAGCGTCGGTAAATTTTTGATTCACGCTTTTGTAATATTCCCAATCTGACAGTCTAAAAATAGGACGATTATAGGCTAAGTGGCAGAGCGGCCATAACCCTTCATTGGAAAAGCCATAATAATAGCCTTGCTCTTCCTTTTTGCTCAAGGCAACTCTTCTTAAAGTATATTTTGGGTTGCCCGGAGGAACCTGGACTTCGCACTCGAAGTTTGCAGTATCCAAGTCAGCTGACCCGCTTCCGTGGGCGACCCAGAGCCCTCCTAGGGTTCTCAGTATGGGCTCAAGGGCTGTTACCAGGCCGCTCGCTGGTCGAATCATTTCAATTTGGCCGTCTGCTTTGTATTCGTGAATATAGGGTTCTCGGTTTGCAATCACTACCAAGTTTTGGTTCTTGAGATAATCTTTTAGGTTTCCAGCTTGTGGGGGGGCGGTGGAGCCTAAAAGGTTTGGAGCGAGTGGCTTAATGATTTCACTGGTCACGAGAAGCTGACTTCTCAATTGCAGGAATAAAAGGGTGAACATTCCAACAAGCCAGATGGAAACGAAAAACCCAAGAAATAAAAATGAATCAATTCGAGTCATGTGTCGCCAACCTAGTGCAACCGTTGTGCCCCACTTTTTTGACAACTTCTGGCTTCCAGTTTGCTAGTTGCATTCCTATGTCGCAATTGGATTTTGGCTTAATTGGAAATTGTCAGATTTCTGCGCTCGTTGATCGATCAGCTAAAATTGTCTGGTGCTGCATGCCAAGGCTTGACTCTCCATCTATTTTTGAGTCCCTATTGGATTCAGAAAATGGGGGCTATTGGAGTATTCAACCTGTTTTTTTTGGAGCCGAGGGTCAAAAAAAAAATGAGGCCCATCAGTATTACCTTAGAAACACTAATATTCTTATTACTCTTTTTAATCTCCCTGATGGATCTGAGTTTGAGGTTATTGATTTTGTCCCGAGGTTTAGCAGGGGCGACCATAACTATAAGCCACCTCAAATCATTCGAATTGTTCGACCAATTAAGGGTGTTCCAAAGATTGTTGTTTCTTGTCGACCTCGATTTGACTACGGCAGAGAAGCACTCAGTGTTTTGAATTTATCCTCAGAAATTGTTTACGAGTCTAGAGAATTTAAAATATTTTTTTCTACAGATACTTCTTTATCTTATGTTCTCAATGAGACACCTTTTGAGCTGACTGAGTCTAAGCATTTTGTTCTTTCCTATGGAGCACCATTTGAAGGAAATTTAAAATTTAATGTTGAAGAACAGTTAGATCGTACCACTAATTATTGGAAGCTTTGGTCGAAGGGATGCAATATTCCTTTTGAATTTCAAAATGAAGTGATTCGTTCTGCTCTTGTGCTTAAGCTTCATGTTTTTGAAGATACCGGGGCAATTATTGCAGCTACCACAACTTCGATTCCAGAAAGCCCCGACTCGGGACGAACCTGGGATTATCGATACTGTTGGTTAAGAGACGCTTATTTTGTGGTAACTGCGTTGAATAAATTGGGACAGTTTGAAGAGATGGAAAGTTTTATTCGGTACTTACAGAATGTATGTGCAGGTGAGCCATCGCAAGCCCTACAGCCGGTTTATGGAATAGATGGAAGAAGGGAGTTGATTGAAAGAGAGCTTTCATGGCTGCCTGGCTTCAAGGGACATGGCCCTGTTCGTGTCGGAAACGCAGCCTACAAAATGATTCAACACGATGTTTATGGTGAAATGGTTCTTGCGATCGCTCCCGCCTTCTTTGATAAACGTCTGGATCGGACAGATCTAGAGCAGGCACTTGGGAATGTGACACAATTGATCCATCAGGCGATTTTGAATTTCGATCAACCTGATGCAGGAATATGGGAGTTTAGAGGGATTCATCGTCATTCGGTATTTTCCAAGATGATGAATTGGGCTGCAGTTGATCGAGGTGTTCGAATTGCCGGTCGCATGAGGAGACCTGATTTAGTGGCGGAGTGGACTCCGATCTGCGAGAGAATGCGTAAAACAATCGAGAAAAATGCTTGGAATGATATTGTTGGGTATTATACCCAAGACTTTGGTGGAGATAGCCCAGATGCAGCCATTCTTCTCATGAGGTCCATTCATTTTGTTGCAGTGAATGATTCAAAATTTCAGAAAACGATAGATTCCTACAGCCGTTTGTTACGGGTGGGAGGGGGTGTCTATAGGTATAGGACACCGGACGACTTTGGAATTCCAAAAACTACATTTACGGTATGTGCATTTTGGATGGCGGACGCCCTGTGGGGGGCGGGTCGAAAAAGTGAGGCGCGGGAGTTGTTTTCGTCAGTGATTCGAAAGGCAAATCACCTCGGGCTTCTGTCGGAGGATATGGATCCTGAGTCAGGAGAACTCTGGGGAAACTTTCCTCAGACCTATTCGCATGTAGGTCTCATTAATACTGCAATGAAAATTTCTCAATCTTGGGATGAGGCATTTTAGATGCTTGAGGTAATCTAATATGATTCTAAATAGGGTTTTTGTATTTTCTACTTTGCTTCTTTGGGTTTTGATATCTGACCAGGCTAACCCAGTTGAGAGTGTCCACAACGATGCTGAATACCTTATTGAAGGAATTGTAGAAAAAATTTCTTCTGATTTTATGATCCTAGATCATGAGGGAGAAAGGGTTGAATTTTATTTTAGCTCCAAGGGTCGCTATTTTTATAGGCAGGCACAAACGGGAGACCGAGTTGCTGTCTGGTATAAATTGGTTCCAAATAAAATCACCGTTCAAAAGGGAATCCTAAAACATCCTTCGAATCCCCTAAATCCAAAAAGAAAGATCATCCTGGATGACCGAGTTTTTTTTGATGCTCAGAGCGAGTTTGATTCTATTGGGAATTTTAATGTTCGCTCTTGAATCATCGACAATTAGCCTTCTGGCACCTCAGTTGCAAACCGCTTAATCAACGAACCACAATTTAAAGCGAACCGAATACTCAAAGGAGGGTACGACATGAAGTCCTTCACATCTCTCATGTTGGCAGCAGGTACCATTGTTTTTTATTTAAGTTTTGCTCCCGTAGTGCAGGCTCACGAACGTCATCATGACCATTTTAATGATGGGTTTGATTTTCCATGTAACGATGGCTTTGGCTTTGGATTTCCCGGCCAAGGCTTCGGGAGTTGGGGTCTTGGGGGTTGGGGATTGGGCTGGGGTCTTGGAGGCTGGGGCTCAGGTTTAGGTCTCGGACTCGGTCTTGGTTACGGTGGGATTGGATACGGCGGTCTCGGTGGGTATCCTGGACTAGGGTATGGTGGTCTTGGGTACGGTGGGATTGGATACGGCGGTCTCGGCGGGTATCCTGGAATGGGGTACGGTGGCCTTGGATACGGTGGAGCTGGATATCCTGGCGTTGGCTTTGACACCAATGGTGGTTATGGCGGGATGATCGGTTCGAAGGCAGGGCAAGCTGGAATGAAGGCAGGCCAAGTTGGCAATAAAGCAGGGCAAGCTGGAATGAAGGCGGGCCAAGCTGGCAATAAAGCAGGGCAAGCTGGAATGAAGGCGGGTCAAGCTGGTAATAAAGCAGGGCAGAAGGCCGGTCCAGGTACCAAGGCAGGTCAAAAATTCTGAAACAGTCATGATTCCAGGTCAATGAAACTTGGTTGAGTGAATTTAGGTGCGTCCATTTGAGGAGGCGATCCCTTTAACAGAGGGGTCGGCCTCCTCAAGTTTTTTTTAGTACTTGATGATTAGACTCATTTTCGGTTATAGACTCGATTGCGCTTTAATTTATTTTTCTTTGTCCCCATCGTCTAGAGGCCTAGGACGATACCCTCTCACGGTATAAACCGGGGTTCGAAT
>JANNCA010000369.1:0-3987 GCA_031386075.1 Oligoflexia bacterium | reverse complement strand
CTCAACCACCACTTTAAAAGTTGGTTTTCCGACAATGTCTTCCACGACAGATTTAGCCATAACTAAGGCATCTGCCTTCGACTTGCCCTGAGTCATTAAATCAAGTCCAGGAATCTCAACAATCCAAAACTTACCTTCTTTTGCTAAATGTCCTTCAAATTTCATAGCTTACGCTCCGATTCTAATATTACAACAATTAGTGTAAATTATCAAAACTAATATTAAGACTTTTTAGGTCCTGGATTAGTTTGAGCTTTTCTTAACGTGCCTTGTGCCGTTCGCTCAGGCAATTCTCGGTGCCTCCCTATTGGCTCAGTCAACGACCCGTTAGTCCAAATGTCATGATTACCGCCGGGACGTAAAAACCACCAACCAAGCTTCAGTAATTGCTTTTCTAGGTCACGTTTTTTCATTGATAAATAATTACACGTATTGTTGTACGTTACAAGTTTTACCCGGAATCTTCACTCAAAAACACCCCGCGCTCAATCGCTCTCCTCCGCCTCAGCCCCCTGACCGGCACGCCATGAACATTGCACCATCGCAGGAACTCGTTAGCAGCGCCTTCCATGTCGCCTTGATTGATTTTCCTGAGCAGGGTCGAGTGGGTGAATGCCTCTATTCCAATGTTGTAGACCAAAGACACGCACGCGCTGAAGGCATTCTCGGTGAGTTCCGGCTCAATCAGGGGCGCGATGGCTTGGGCGATGCGGTCGAGGTCTTCCCTGAGCCTTCCTTCCGCATCCTCACGAGTGATGTGCTGGCCTGCGGTTACGCCTTCTGTTTCGCCGAACCCCAGCGACCATCGGCCCGCAGGGCAACGGTAGCTGTCAGCACGGAAGCCTTCCAAACGCATGAGCATATTCACGATTCTTTTACTTGTGGGTATGGGTTTCATATTGGATATCCTTGTCTAGGGTGTCTTGGAATTGATCCATTGCTTTTGGGTCAATCGTGTTAAAGCGGGTTTTGGCCTCAAATTCGGCTGCCACTTCGCTGAGCATTGCCTGGGCCTCGGTGATATGAGCGCGGGCCTTCTCAGCGTCCTCATCCTTGCTAAAATGCGCTCTGAGTAGCAGGAGTAGAATTTGAAGTGCTGTGACGATGAGTGGGATCATGGCACGGTAAATCCAGGCACCGGCAAGCCCACTTGTTTCAGCGATGGTTCGACATAGACGCGGTAGCCATTTGTCATTTTTAGGGTCTGGTTGCGTAATCCGGAGTGATTCGACCACTCAATCCGGAGTCAATCCGATCACCTAATCCGGTCGGTGTCCGATCACCCAATCCGGAGTGATCGATCACCTAACGCACCGAATAAACCTTAGTGAATTACTTTGTTAAATTTAGGGTTCGCCTCTCAGGTAGATCGAGATACATTTTCGATTTTATTAAGGGGGATGAACGTGTCACCGGAGAAGATTGAGATGTTTCAAATTAGGGAGATCCTGAGAATGAAGTTTCAACTTAAGCTCAGTAATCGGGAGATAGGTCGTAGCCAGTGTTGTTCGTCGTCTACAATATCCTCTTACGTGAATAAGGCATTGCTGGCTGGGTTAAAAGAGTGGTCTGACGTCGTGAGCTTAACAGAGCCTGAATTACGTGAACGTCTCGGTGAAAAAAAAAAGCCCAAAAGTTTTGGAGTCTTCCATTGAGCGACCTATGCCTGATTGGAAGGCTATTCATGAGGAACTTCAAAGACGGGATCACCAAATGACTCTGACGCTACTTTGGGAGGAATATAAAGTAGAAAACCGTAAAGGCTTTGAGAGGTCTCAGTTTTTTGAGCATTATCGGAGATGGAGATCCAAACTGTCTGTGTGGATGCGGCACGAGCACAAGGCAGGAGAAAAAGTTTTTGTAGATTACTGCGATGGAATTACTGTCAAAGACCCTAAAACAGGAGAAGTGCAAACTACCGAACTTTTTGTAGGCTGTTTAGGTGCAAGTTCGTACACCTACGCTGAAGCAACATACTCTCAGGCCGAAGCAGATTGGTTAATGAGCCATGTCCGAATGTATGAATATTTTCAGGGAGTGCCGGAAATTCATGTTCCAGATAATCTGGCCAGCGGGGTGACCAAGGCCTGTCGCTATGACCCTGAAATCAATCGCAGCTATCAGGAAATGATGAATCATTATGGAAGCTGTGTAATCCCCGCACACGTCAGGAAGCCCCGGCACAAGGCAAAAGTAGAATCGGCTGTTTTAATTGCTCAGCGTTGGATCTTGGCATCGCTCCGTAATCGTCTATTTTCATCTTTATCCGAGCTAAATGCCGCGATTCTAGTCTTACTGGACAAACTTAACTCTCGCGTAATGAAACAATACGGTGAATCACGTAGACATCTTTTTATCCAATTTGATCAGCCGGCTCTAAAAGCCCTACCAGCAAGACCCTACGAGTATGCCCAGTGGATCAAGAGTCGCCTTGGATTCAATTATCACATAAAATTTGACGACCACTACTACAGCGCTCCCCATCAGCTTGCCCGACAGGTGATCTGGGTCAGAGTAAGTGACAAGATTCTCGAAATTTTTCATCAAGGAACTCGGGTTGCGAGTCATCCGAAGTCATCGCTTAAAGGCAAACAAACCACCCATCCTGAGCATATGCCTCCCCATCACAGATATCGACAGACCCCCGAGCAGCTTCAATTAAAAATTGCAGTGCTGGAGCCGAATACCCAAAAAATTGCAGAAAAAATGTTCGAAACAAAAAAACATCCAGAAGTCGCATCAAATGCAGTGAGTGGATTACTTCATCTAGAAAAAATTCATGGCAAGGAACGATTAGAAAAAGCAGCAATAAGGGCTTTAGAAATTTATTCTCCCACTTATTCTACTTTAAAAAACATCCTGAAAAACAAAATGGAATCGATGCGCGATAAAAATTTAAACCAGTTTGAACCTAAGCCAGAAGAGCTAGGTCAAAGTAATGTCCGAGGATCGGATTATTACCACTAACCCAAGGAAGGGATTTATGCTTATTGAACAGACCTATGAAAAGTTAAACGCAATGAAACTACATGGGATGTCAAATTCACTCAAGGAGCGCTTAGGGAGGCCAGATCATCGAGATTTGGCGTTTACCGAACTCTTTGGCCTGATTATTGACGACGAGTGGACCTATCGAACCAATCGCCGACTAAAAGGGCGATTAAGAAATGCAAAATTCAAAGAACAAGCCAGTCTTGAAAACCTGGATTATACGACGCCTAGGGGTCTAAAAAAGGCAGTCATCATGGAATTAGCACAGAATCATTGAGTAAAATCGGCCCATCAAATTCTGATTACTGGGCCCAGTGGTTCTGGCAAAAGCTATCTCGCTCAGGCTTTTGGAAATCATTTATGTCGGTCCGACTACTCTGTAATTTATCAAAGAATGAGTAGTTTAATGCTTCAAATTGCGCAATCAAGAGCGACGGGGACACTATTTGCCTTAATAAAAAAAATTGCGAAAGCAGACGTATTAATCCTGGATGATTGGGGATTGGCTCCTTTAAGTGAAGAACAAAGAACCGATCTATTAGACATCTTAGAGGAACGGTATGGGAACCACTCGACCATGATCACTTCTCAACTGCCAGTCAATGAATGGCATGCCTACCTTCAAAGGGGAAGGGTTGCTGACGCAATCTGTGATCGATTGATTCATCAGGCACATCGTATCGAATTACGAAGCGATGACTCCACGAGAAAACTAAAAAATACTTTGACCAAAGGAGAAAAAACTGGGAAAATTTAAGTGAAAGAGTCAGGAAAAATAATCTGTGCGCTCGGACCTCTTGAAGGGGTGATTGAATGACACCGGATTAGGTGGTCGAATGAAGACCGGATTGAGTGATCGGTTCGACCGGATTACGCAAGGAGAGAAAAGAGCTTCTTTTTCAGGCCGCAAGAAACAAGAAATACTATTCCACCAGCTCTCTTTCAGTTCGCGTAGCACAGTTTTTGACGGACCTCATCGACAAAGTGGCATCCACG
>JANNCA010000341.1:0-3231 GCA_031386075.1 Oligoflexia bacterium | reverse complement strand
TCTTCGGGTGAGACATAGAGCCGGGTGATTGATCGTTTTTCGTGATAGCGCTGAAATAAATCTGTGCACTGTTCTAAGGGAATAAAATTGGGTGCACTATAGTGATTGTCGTACCTCACAAAAATGGGGTGTCTGGGTTTTCCAAAGTATTTGGAGAGTTCGCTGGTTGAAGTGACGTTCAGGAAAGGGATTCTCCGATGACTTAACACTTTTTTTACCTGGCTCAGAAGCTTCTCCTGGTTTTGGCGAGCTGTCTGAGTTGCAGGGATCCCGCTGTGGAGTTCAATTAAAATTTGATAAGGCTTTTTGTGGCTAATTCTTTGGGCCCATTCATTGGAGTTTTTTGACAAGTGGGCCGACAAATGTGCGTCGTTTAGATCGCAGTATTCTTCAATTTTTGCAGGAAGAATATAGTCACAGTCTGGACTGGAAAAGTATTGTCCAAGCATTTCGTCATAGATCACGCTTTTGTGATGAAAATAGACCATCAAGAACATATGAAAACGAGATATCAGAAAATCTTCAAAAGCATAGAGAGCTCGATGTTGTAAGGCGAGGTAGCACTGACCGTCAAGACTATGGAGGGTGAGATTTTCCATGAGCCAATTAAAATCAAATTGACCATAGCTCACTCCAGTATGCAGGCTATCTCGGCGAAGGTAATCCATTCGATCTGCGTCCAGCTCACTGGAGATCAGCTGGCTCAAGAGGGGGTGAAAGTTAAACCCCAATTCTTGAAAGAATCCATTCTCTAGCTGAATTTGAGGGTCAATGAGGGCAGCAATATGGAGGGGCTTCACTCCGACGGCCCGGCCGGCTTTTTCTAGAAGTGGGGTCAGGTCTGAGTCAAGAATCATTTTTAGGGTGTAGTCTTCATGGGTGGCCTTGCGGGAAGGGTTGGAGTGTGCAGTTGAGACGAAATGAGGAAGCTGAAGGGCTTGTACCTCTGGCATCGCAATTTCCGTGGTATGTGACAGTGGGCCGTGGCCAACGTCATGTAAGAGTGCGGCGAGTCGAATCGCAGTTCGGAAACGTTGAGAGGAAGTAGGCGATAAATTCAAGGGGCAGTTTCTAAGGATCGTATCTAAAGCTTGAGTCGCCGTTTCCATAGCACCGAGGCTGTGAATAAAACGATTGTGGGTGGCGCTTGGAAAAGAGTTTTCACCGAATCCAACTTGCTTGATTTGTCGAAGTCTTTGGAAATATTTTGAGTCAATAATAGGCAATTCATGGGGATTAATTCGAATCGACCCATGAATGACGTCTCTTATTTGCATAAATAAAGAAAGTTTTGGATCGGGACTTGTTGACTCCGGGAATCGGGATCTAAAATCGGAACCGGACCCGATCCAAAACTTTCAACAGCCCCAAATGGAATGCTTTCTAAACAGGCTTCAGCGAGCAGGCCGTCTAGAAACAGAACCTGATAACTGAAGCCCGGCCGCTGTTTTTTGAGAGTAGTCTTCCCTGATGGGCTATTCTTCTGACTCGTCATCACCTGCGTGACCTTTACTTTGATCCCGATCATTGAAGCTGGAGCCAAATGCAGATCCCATTGCGCCTCCAGCTAGCCCGCCTGCGAAACCACTCAATGCAGATCCAAGAGAGGAGGAGGATGGAGAGGATGTCGAGGTTGTAGGCCGCGTCATGGGGGCGGCAGTCGCACGTCGGGGTGCTGTTTGACGACGAACTGTCTTAGGGGCCGCTTTTTTGGCTGCTTTCTTTTTCGCTTTGGGTGCCGCCTTCTTTTTGGCGGTTTTCTTTTTCGCTACTTTTTTCGCAGGGGCTGATTTTTTACCAGCTTTTTTAGCGCCTTTTTTTACGGGCGCCATTTTCATTTTGCTTTTCGCAGGGGCTTTTTTTTTCTTTGCTGGTGTCGCTTTTTTCTTTTTTGCCATAATAAACTTTCTCCAAGTTAGTCTAAATAAAAAATCTACTTCTTCGAAAATAGCCATAGGTGTGTAGGCTTTGCAACAAGTAATTCAGTGTTGAAGAAATGGGATGTCCTGCTGACTTTCGGGATCCATGTTCAGAGAATTGTTCCATGAGCTGGAACCGTTCGAAGATAGCTTTTGTTTAGTGAGAGAAGCAAAGGAAATAAATTTCACACTATAACCGACGCGACCCAAGCTTCCGTATTCCGCACGGTTTGAGTTATTCCATGCTGTTTTTATCTGAAGTGAATCCGTCATTGTGAAGAAAGGGCTTCCACTGATAGGTGAGCCATCGGGCACATTGACGAAGGGGTTGACGATTTTTACTAGGTTCGTGCCTTCATTGTTTTCCCCCGAGCCCTGAGCGAGAGGGCCGCTGATATAGTTGGATAAGCCTAGAACAGTAGCGGTTTTGAGGTTCGATAGGTCGGAGGTGGTCCCTGTGTTACCTAAGTTTCCCTGCACTCCACTGTCAAAGAACCCTGCGACTAAGGATTGAAGATTAGCTCCTTCACCTTGTGAACCGGGAGGGATGATCGGTGCCCAGAAGGTTCCGAATGAGTCGGTTCCAAAGTTTTTAACAAAGGGATCTGCACCCTGGTCGCTCATGATCGTGTAGCGGGTTCCTTCGTAGGGATTGGGGGCCATTGCAATTTGGTAAGCCCTTCCAATACTTTCTGCAGAAATCAGATTGGTGCCCCCGCCACCGACTCCGAGGCCAAGGTACATTGAGCTAACGACCTCTGCAGTGTCCCAGCCGTTTTCACGACTAGCAGAGTCTTGTAGTCGGACGGGCAAATTAGGAATAAAACCTGCGAGACTTCCTAAGGCTCCCACGGCAGAATTTACTCCCGGGGTAATCGGAGGGGGGCTGATTGCTCCAAATGAATCTTCGGTCAATGCCGGTCCAATGCGGCTCCCAAACGGTTGAGCTGCAGCATAGGCTTTCATGGTGATGTCTCCAAAGGGAGAAAAGAGAACCTTCGCGGTGGCAGTCAGCCGAATGGCGTAGTAAGTTAGGACGGAAGGGTCTTTGTAGACTCCCACTGGAAGGGGTGGGCCACTTCCTCCGCCTACTGTGATTGGCTCAAATGGGACGGTCGGAGGTGGTATTAATACAGGGGCACTCACCAACGCTACCAGTCCTACTGGAAGTAACTGTGTTGCAGTCAGTATTCCAATCACAGTAGGCGGAGGAAGTGGCCCACCCCTTCCAGTGGGAGTCTACAAAGACCCTTCCGTCCTAACTTACTACGCCATTCGGCTGACTGCCACCGCGAAGGTTCTCTTTTCTCCC
>JANNCA010000319.1:0-13141 GCA_031386075.1 Oligoflexia bacterium | reverse complement strand
ATTCGAATAGAAAAAGGAATTTCCGAAGGGAAATATCGTTTTGGCATCGCTTTAGCTGACCCGGGTTGGCATGAGGGTGTTGTGGGAATTGTCGCTTCCCGGGTGACTGAGACTTTTCGAAAGCCTGCTGCCGTGATTGCTTTACGAGAAGACTTCGGCAAAGGGAGTGTGAGGTCCTTTGGGGGTAAGGATGTGCTGGGTGCCTTACGTCAATGTGCTTCTTTATTGCTGGGTTTTGGGGGGCATAGACATGCAGCCGGCCTTTCGATAGCTTTAGATCAGGTGGAGGAATTTTCGGAAATGTTTGATCGGGCGATTGAAGAAATGCCGTCAGAGAAAAATGCGGGAATTCTCTTGATTGAGGGGGCTTGCTCGATACATGAATTCGATGTGAAGACCTTGATGGAAATCGAGCGGTTAGGGCCATTTGGTCCTGGCAATCCTGAGCCAGTTTTTACTGTTCGTGCCACCCTTCAAAATCATCGAGTCTTAAAAGGCCGTCATTTAAAATTGAATTTAGGTTCTTCAAACTCGAGAACGGGAATCGAGGCTATTTGGTTCAATGCCGCCGAGCGCGAAGAAGTGATGAGTCATGCTCTTTCCAAAGGGACTTCAATGGAGGAGCGTGAGTGGGCAGGGGTTCCTGAGCTCAACCGATTTAGGGGTCAGGTCACACCTACTTTTCGGGTGAGAGATTGGCGCAAAATAGGGTTTGATACCAGTGAGGAGAGTTTCGTTGAATAAAATCAGTTCGTTTGTCCCGATTTTATGGAGCTTTGTACTAGGGGGTGTGTGTAGCGCTGGGACGCCGATTCCGGGTCCTTCTCAAGTGCGTCAGTCCGCCGTGCAGGTTCCGGTTGTCATCAAAATAAGTTCGAATGAATCCAAGGCACTTCTGAGTGAATTCACGAAAGCACAACGGACGGAAATCAAAGCTTTAGAACATCGTTATAAATTCGAGATGAGAGAACTCAAGGCTTCGCAAAACGCTCGACGACGAGAATGGGAAAAAAAAGAGCAAGAGGCTCGACATCATTTTTTTGCGGACCACAGCCAAGGTCGGGATCGTAGGGCCTATGTTCAGGATTTTATACGGCGAAGAGAACTGCTCACTCAGATGCTGACGGACGAGCGAACTCAGCGCATCCATGACCAAGAGGTTCGAAGCGCGGCAGTTTCGGAGGAGCAGGCTTCTCGGTTAAAGAGCTTTAAGCAAGCCCTCGATCAGGGGGTTCGACCTCCTTTGGATTTGTGGCCGCAGCCTGGTATTTAGTAAACTTAAGGCAGGGCCCAAGTTAAAGAATATTAACGCTGAGCCAGACAGACATCCAAGTATTGGCCAAAGTCGGTAGAGTGTTGATGTAATTATTTAGAAATACCGAAGCCCAGATTGTTTCACTCAAATTGATTCCTATTCCATTTTGAATCGCAAGTGGCATTGGGTAGTCCGGCTGAATTCCAAAAGTACCTCGGATATGCTGGAAACTGGCGCTCAGATAATGTTGGGTTGAAAATACTGAACTCAGTTCATAGCTCGCCCAAGGTAATAGCCATCCATAGAAGCTGGAGGATCCTTCAGGAGCAGGTTTAAAGGAAAAGGCAACCGTCGTTTCAGAAGTGGCGCCGACACTCCATTTGGATCGAGGAAACGCATAGCTCGTTGCGGTTCGAATGCCGAACTCTAAATTGCGTCCTGCTCCATTGGCTTCAGGCGCCAACCCCGGCTGAACGTAAAAATCATAGGACGTAGTCAAGTGAGAAATATTGAAGACGTTGACCTTGCGAAGGGCAAAACGAGGATTTCGAGGTACCGCATTCACCGCTTGCCGTTTTTCTGAGTCGGCGAAATTGATATTCAATCTCTGATAATAAACAATTTTAAGATCTGGGGCAATCTCATAGTCAATCCAGGCGAGGTTGAAGGTATTTGTGGGAAGGAGCTTCGAGCCGTCTTCGTAGGGGATTGAGTTACTGTGGTTGTCGAACGCAGGAGTCATGAATTCTGTGAAGGAGCGAATTCGGATCTTTTGACGAATTTTTTGCCACTCACTTTGGGTCGCTTCTGTTTCGCTTGTTTCTAAGGAGGATTTTTGGGCAGCGAAGACAGTGGGGGTCTGGAGGAAGGTGGAGGTGCCGCCGACGATGCTTATAACGTGTGCGATAAATAAGCTGATTTTTGTCTTTCTTTTCATTTACTTCTACTTGTTTTAGCTTCAAATATTTCGAGTTTTACTCGCCAGTGATGGTTGCCACTCATTATGGGTGAGCCCTGGAGAGGGCTGGACAGTATATAACGCAGCACGGTAAAAGTCAAGTTTTCCAAGTCCTTTACACAAATTATTGGCGAAAGTCATTCAGTCAGGGTGCTTCGGTCGTAGCTGAGCAGCCGAGGAGCAGGAGGGTCTTTTAATTGACGCTGGGTACCTATCTTGGTACCCACTTAGCCAAGAGTATGAGTTTATGATTTGAGTATCGGGTGCTTGAATTGGGCACAATTGAGAAGGAGATTGCTGTGAAGGTGTTTCTATGGATTTCTATTTTTTTATCAAATAGTTTAATAATGAACCCACTTTCCTGGGGATGCATGACTGAAAATGGGGTTTTTGTCCCCTGTGATCTCAGTCCCAACTGTAGTTACCAGATCCATCTGTTGTCCGAACCAATCCTGATGCAGAAAGTTGAATCCGATTTTCCATGGGAGGATGAGACTTCTTCTTTTGAAGTGCAGGTTTTCGATAGGTCCAACTTGGGTAGGTCCAACTTGCGTAGGTCCGTTCAGGTAATTCAAGGGGACGAATTCTATCAAGCTAAGCGTTCTGTTGGAGCGGATCTTGGTTATGTCCGGGCTCTAGCTAATCTTCAGTATAGCCCTCAGGCAGGCGAAATTTCTCAGAATTGGACTCGACATGATCAACTGACTTTGGGTGATCTTCATGGAAATACTATGAAGCTTATTTATTTTTTGATTCGCGAAGGAGTCATGAAATTGAGCGAGCCGGGAGATTACGAAGAACTTTATGGGATCTATCAAAAATCAGGACTCATTATAAATTTAAATAAATCAAAAACGATTGTAGGCGTCGATATTCTTGGAATTCGTCAATTCGATAAAATCATCAAGAACGCAGTTTTTTCTCAAAGAACGACACTGATTCGTTTGATTGGAGATGAGCTAGCTGATCGGGGGCATAACGATTTTTTTACGTTCCTGGTTTTGGATCGGATGCAAAAAGAAAAGGTGAATTTTGAGATTATTCTCTCAAATCATGGTCTCGAATTTATTCGATTCTATGAAACCATATTGAGTAAACGAAAGAATGTAAAAGAATTTAACTTTAATTTGTCATCGGAAAATCACGGTAGATCTTTGCAAAATCTCATTCATGTTCTTTCATTTGAGCCGGAAATCTATCTAAAAAAAACGATGGATATCATTGCAACTGCCTATCTGCCCCATTTAAAGTTGATTTCCTACTCAAATAACCGCCAGGGTCAGATCTCATTTTATTCTCACGCTCCAGTGGGTCTCGAGGCAATCGTCGCATTGGCCTCTTCAGAAACAATGGGGTTTGAGGGTCCACCAGACTGGATCGTGAGTCGACACGGTTTAATCGAGTCCATCAATAAGATCAATGAAAAATTTATGTCGATTCGGAGTTCTGGCCTGATCTCGAGTGTGATCAACTTAGAAACCTTGAATCAGGTTCGAGCCGAGAAAGTGACCCCGAATGATTCGGTATCTGGGGCTGATTCTGCTTCTTTTGCTCCTATGACCTATATTGCTTGGAACCGAGATTACACGCTGGTAGTTCGGCCTCCGCAGCTATTGGATGGCACCGAAATGAAGTATGTTCATGGGCATGATTCCACGAAGGAGTATGAGAATTATTTTATAAATCTCGACAATACTCTAGGGAAGGGAGATCATTTCTATGATTATAAAGGTGAATATACTTATTACCATTCAACAACTGAGGCAACAGACGTAAATTTTGAGGCGGGACTTGTGGATTCCGAGAGCATGGATCTCAAGTGATAAAAGATCCCGACCCAGAACTTACCCTACGCCCATCTCGATCTCCTTCAGGATCGATAACGCCGATAATAACGGAATTCCGGTACTCGTCGGCGGATCGCAAGAAAGTATTTTTTGGTTTCGACGGGTTTGAACGATTTTCGATCTAAAAGTTCATCCATTCTTGTGGGTCCAACATTGTATGCAGCTAGGACATAATAGGGCGAAAATCCTTTGTAATAATCTCGAAGTCTGGCTAAGTAGGCAATTCCAATGGCAGTATTGACAAAGGGATCCGCCAATTGTGCAGGATTGAGATGACCTTCAATTAAACTGTATCCTTTGAAGGGCTCATTTCCTGAAAAAGGAAGGCCTTCTTCTCGAATCACATCGTTGGCGGTAGAGATCATGACCTGCATCAGGCCTACCGCGCCCACTGGGGAGGTGGCTTTCACTCGAAAGCTACTTTCGACTTGAATCAAAGATAAGACAAAAGCCGGATCCAGTCGAAATCTTTTACATAAGCCTAGAATGTGATGCGCTAATCGAGGGGTCTGGGACTTTGGAAATAAATCGAGGCGATCGGAGAGGACCTCGCTGACGGCCTCTTCCGACATAAAATGGTAGAGTTCAGCCTTGGAAGAATACTCGAGGGTAAAACTAAAATCATCTGTGGGATCTGCATCAGTGAGACTTGCAGAAGAGGGGACCCAGGTACTGACTACGCTGAGGGCCCAGATGAATACTAAACTAGAATACTTTTTTAACGTCAACAACTCGTGCAACATATCCGACTCATCAGGATGTGTAAACAGAAAATCACCCTGGAGAATCCTACTCGGGTCAAGTGTCGCCTCCTTTCTTGTGACGCGAAGCTCTTGATTCACCTCGCTTCCCATGATCTAGTGGGTCTCTATTGAGGTAAATGACATGAGAGTTCAAGTTCCGGAATACATTCGAACTCTGGTTCCCTATGTTCCCGGTAAGCCCATCGAAGAAACCCAGAAAGAATTTAAGTTAAAGAAAGTGATCAAACTCGCGTCGAACGAGAATCCACTCGGTCCCAGTTTGAAAGCTCAGAAGGCGATACGAGCCCAGATCAAGGGCCTTCATCGCTATCCGGATGCGAGTGGTCTTCGTCTCAAGCAGGCACTCTCTCAGCACCTGGGTGTGGGAACCTCTCAGATCACGTTGGGAAATGGTTCCAACGAGGTGATTGATCAAATCATTCGAACTTTTTGTGTTTCAGGAGATGCCATTCTGACGCCTCAGGCGTCTTTCATCGCCTATCGGATTTCTGCTCAGGTCCATGGGGTGACCCCTTTGGAAGTCCCTGTGGATTCAGACTTTCAGTTCGATGTTCAGAATCTGATTGAAATGGCTAGAAAAGAAGAGCGAGTCCGGGTTGTTTTTATTGCGAACCCTAATAATCCAACAGGGAATTACCTCAATACAAATCAAATTCGAACTTTGTTGGCAGCCTTATCGACCCTTCGTGGGGGTTCTGTTTTACTGGTGTTGGACATGGCTTATTGGGAATATGTGACGGCTCAGGACCTGCCGGATGCAACGTCTCTTTTAAAGGATAACCCTCATTTGATTGTTCTGAGGACTTTTTCGAAAGTCTATGGACTTGCGGGCCTTCGAGTCGGTTATGGAATCGCTTCGTCTGAGTTGATTTCTCATCTAGAAAAAGTACGACAGCCTTTTAATCTCAATAGTTTGGCTTTGGTCGCAGCGGAGGCGGCACTCTCTGATTTTCGATTTGTTCAGAAGGCACGGAAGGTAAATCAGGCTGGAAAGGTGCTTTGGGAAAAGCAATTGACCCGAATGGAGATTCCGTTTTGGAAGAGCCAGGGAAACTTTCTTCTAGCGGATGTTCAGAGGGGAATGGGTCTGTCAGGTCGGGAGGTCTTTCAGGCTGGACTGAGGTTGGGTGTTATTTTTCGTCCTGTGGCGAATTATGGGTTACCCCATGCCCTTCGCATCAGTATGGGAACCCTTTCAGAAAATACTCAAGCATTGGCGGCCCTGAAGCAAATCATTCGGCCGGTGACGGGGTCAGGGCGACTCCGTTCATCATGAAGGAACTCGTATTGGCAATTCCAAAACAGGGTCCAGTCATCGCGATTGATGGTCCGGCAGGGACGGGGAAGAGTTCTGCGACGCATCGTTTGGCAGATTCTTTAGGCTTTGTCCACGTGGATACCGGCGCACTCTATCGCGCGATTGCCTTTTTGGCGCTGGAAAATTCATGCTCGCCAGAGACTTTGGCTCGGTCCGTTCACCTTGAGTTTCGTCGCATGCCGGACCACAATCCCTCGAATCGGATTTTTGTCGATGGCCGTGATTTGACCGACCTGATTCGGACACCTTTGGTGACTATGGAGGCCTCGCGGGTGTCTGCATTTCCGGAAGTACGGGCAGCCCTGCTTGGGTTGCAGAGGAGGCTCGGATGTGTGGGGGAGGCTATTCTTGAGGGGCGGGATATTGGGACTGTGGTTTTTCCCGACGCTGATGTTAAATTTTTTCTATCTGCCAGTATCGATGAGCGAGCTAAACGGCGATTAACTGAACTCGAGGCGTCTGGTGTGGATGCTCCTTCGTTTGGAGAGGTGAGGGCTCAGATTATTGAGCGGGATCGAGGCGATTCCACTCGGGCTGTTGCTCCTCTTCGGAAGGCTTCAGATGCGATCGAGGTGGATACGAGTTGGATGACGCTAGATGAAGTGGTGAATTCCATGGCGGCGACTGTCAGGCAAAAATTGAGTTCAATGAAATGAGAGAAATAGCAGGAAACTCATGTTAGAACTTGATGAATTACAAATCGACCCTCATTTGAGAGTTTTGGTCGTTCGACCGGATCGTTTGGGGGATGTCGTGCTTTCGACACCTGTTTTTGAGGTGATTAAAAGACACTATCCCAAAGCTCATTTGACCGCAATGGTCAGAGAAAGTGTGATCCCAATTTTAAAGGGATTACCCTCCGTAGATCATTTTATAGTTTTTGATCCCCTCAAGAAACATGCGGGGTTTAAGGGATTTTTCAGGCTTTATACCGAAATTCGGCGGCGTCGTTTTCGGTTTGCGATCGTCTTACAGTCAAACTGGAAGATCGCTTTAGCTATTTTTTTAGCTCGAGTGCGCTATCGGGTTGGGCCTGTGAGTAAGCTTCATTCTTATTTTTTTTACAATCGAGGAATGAGGCAGCGCCGGTCTCATGTCGAAATGCATGAGGTGGATTATAATTTACAGCTTTTAAGAAAATTGGGAATTCGGGTGGGCTCTCGAAACGTTCCGATCCGTGTCCAAATCTCGGATGAGATTCGTCAATCTGCATTCGATTGGCTCGTCCAGCGAGGATGGAATCCAAAGCTCAAGACGATTTTGATTCATCCGGGTATGGGGGGGTCTGCTTTGAATTGGCCAGAATCCCATTATATTGAAACAATCCAAATTCTTTTACATGAAGGTCGGCAGGTTCTTGTCACAGGAGGATCCCTAGAGGCAGAGCTTTTGGAGAGGATCAAAAGAGCTTTGGAGTCTGGGCAAGAGAGAGTGTTTTTCTACTTGAGCCCGCAACAGAATTCGATCGATTTTTTTGGAGGGCTTTGCTGCCATGTGGATGTAGTTTTGGCTCCGAGCACAGGTCCTTTGCATGTCGCAGTGGCACTCGATAAGCCCGTCGTGACTTTCTATGCACCCATTCGGGTCCAAAGTGCCCTGAGGTGGGGGCCGTATTTGTCGGATGAGTCGCGAGCGAGCGTATTGGTTCCTGAGGTTTATTGTGGTCAGGATTTTGAATGTTTGGGAAGTTTATGTAATTATTTCCCTTGTATGAAAGGGTTACTGGTGAAAACGGCGATTGAGGAAGTGAATCGACATTTGAAATTTTCACTCCTTGTAGGAAAAGGCGAATGAGACGGATCCAGGGAACCAGAAGGGGCGCGATGACTGCAGCGCGATTTGACGAAATGAATCCTTCTTGCTGGAACAGTGAAAGGCTCAATCTGATTCTTGCTCGATGCCGGGGAAAGAAAATCTTAGTTATTGGGGATAGTGGGCTCGATCGATATACGATTGGTCTTGTGGAGAGAATTTCCCCTGAGGCCCCTGTACCGATTGTATTGGTGCAAGAGGAGAAACTCAAACTGGGTTTGGCTGCTAACGTGGCTGACAATGTTCGAGCCCTGGGCGGCTGTCCTTTACTGTTAGGAGTGGTGGGCAAGGATCGGGGGGCAGAAGATTTTAAGGCCCTTTTGAAAAAATCTCAAATTAAAGGAGTTCACCTTGCGGTCGATCGCTCCAGGAGAACGGTGCTGAAAGAGCGAGTGGTTAGCGATAGGCAGCAACTCGTTCGAATTGATTATGAAAGTCCTCATAAAATTAGCAAAGAAGTCGAGCTTCGTCTTTTGAGAAAATTTGAAAAACTTCTCCCCACCGTCGATGGGGTCATTGTGGAGGACTATGCAAAGGGAGTTTTGACTGAAACTTTGATGAAATCCATTTTTAAACTCTCCAAGCAAGCTGGAAAACGAGTCGCGGTGGATCCAAACTTGAAAACCCCGGTAGGAAATTATCGAGGTGCTACGGTATTGACTCCCAATACTCGGGAAGCCGAACATTTATCTGGAATTTTGATTCGGGATGACTCCTCACTTGCTGAAGCAGGCCGTTTAATTCTCCGTGCGACCCTTGCCACTCAGGTGGTCATTACTTTGGGAAAAGACGGAATGGCTATTTTTACGCAAGGAACTTCTACGGTCGTTTTAATTCCTACCTATGCGCAAGAAGTTTATGACGTATCGGGGGCAGGAGACACAGTCATCGCAGTATTGTCCCTTGCGTTGGCCTCGGGCGCGACGATTGAAGAAGCCTCCATTTTAGGAAATTTGGCTGCTGGCGTCGAGGTTGGAAAGCGAGGCACTGCAACGGTATCTCCGGCCGAAATAAAGGCCGCCCTGAGTTTTTGGCTTTCGTGTTCTTAGAGAGTTTCTAAAGGCTCTCTAGAGAATGGGTGTGAGCCATCCTCGAGCGTATTCGGGCAAATTTCCTCGAACCAGGGCCTGATAATTTTTTTGGAGCTCTGCTGCGATCGGGCCCGGACGACCTAAGTGGTTGCCTTTTCCGATGAGGCGACCATCGATTTCTTTGACTGGGGTGATTTCAGCTGCGGTTCCTGTGAGAAAAACTTCGTCTGCACACCAAAGTTCATCTCGAGTAAATCGCGCTTCATGCACTTGAATCTTCCTGTGGCTAAAGTATTGAATCACAGACTGTCGGGTAATACCGTTGAGGATCGAGTTCAAGGGGGTGGTCTTGATGATTCCATCCTTAATCATAAAGATGTTCTCACCACTTCCCTCAGTGAGGTAGCCCTCTGCGTCTAAAAGGAGGGCTTCATCATAACCTGCGCTGATAGCCTCCCGTTTTGCCATGACGCTGTTGACATACTGACCCGTTATTTTTCCCTTGGTCATGGTTGAATTTACATGGGGTCGAATGAAACTGGAAATCTTGAGGCGAGTGCCTTCGTTGACTCCTTTGTCGCCTAAGTAATTGCCCCACTCCCAATTGAGAATAGCCACATCCAGGGGTGGGTTGGTTCCAGGGTTGACTCCCAACGGTCCATCTCCAATATAAACAATAGGGCGAATATAGCATTCTTCGAATCCATTGGCCTTGCAGGTTGAGAGGGTGGCCCCGATTAATTCATCCAGGGAATAAGGAATTTTGAGGTCTAAGATTTTGCAACTTTCAAAGAAACGTTGCAAATGTTCGGTCAGACGAAACACAGCGCCTCCACCTGAGTGCTGCTTGTATGCACGAATCCCCTCAAAGGCGCCCACGCCGTAGTGGAGGCCATGAGTGAAGAGACTGATCTTTGCCTCTTCGGCAGGAAGAATTTTGCCATTGAACCAGACTTTTGAACCCCTTGCCATATTGATTCCCTCTTTTTTTTTCCTGACTTGAATTTCGATTGAGTCTTACTCTACTTTTGGTTTTACTTCTAATTGCCCTAGATATTCAAGAGTATGTCGCGGAGTGAGGCGGCGAGATGCCATGAGTTTGATGATTTCCGATGCAGTCTCCTCGAGGGCCTTTCCGGTGACATTGAAGACGGGCCAACGTCGATTCCTTCTAAATATTTCATTTGCGTATTCGATTTCCTGATTCACCTTTTCTGGATCTGCATATTCGCCACCTTGATTTTGTCCCAGACGCTCCAGGCGGGCTCGGCGAATGGTCGATAGCTCTTGGACATCGATGGTCAGGCTAATTACCCTTCGCTGGTCGATCGTATAGATTTCCTTGGGGGGTTCAAATCCCTGAATCAAAGGAATATTGGCGACTCGCCAACCTTGATGAGAAAGGTACATCGAGAGTGGGGTTTTGGAAGTTCTCGAAATACCTAGGATGACGACATCCGCCTTTTCAAGGCCTGTGAGATCGCGGCCATCATCATGAGCAATGGTGTATTCCATGGCAGCAATGCGTTCGAAATAACTTTCGTTCACGTCATGAAGAAGTCCGGCAATGGATTTAGGCTCGAAGCCAAAGTGGCTCGCCAGCCCGACCAGGAGGGGTCCTAAAAGGTCAACGCATGGGATTGATTTTTCTCTCGCACGGCTCAAAAGGAAGGCTCGAAGTTGAGGGGATACAATCGTGTAGATGAGGAGATCTTGAGTTAAGGCCGCATCATCGCAGATGGCTTCAATTTGTGCCTCATGACGCACATTTTTGTATCGGGTAAAGTAAACATTCTGATTTCCAAACTGAACCATCGCAGCTTTAGTCATTTGCGCCGCTGTTTCACCGGTTCCATCCGATACAATAATAATCCTCTGCGCGTTAGATTTGGACATAGGCATTCCTATAGAGTGATTTGAATTCGACTTCTAGCATAGCTCGATCTTGCTCTAAGTGAAACCATCGAGATCCGGGCGTTTTTTTACTTTGATTCCGAAACCAGGTTCTTTGACGTTTAACCAGTTGTCGGGTAGCTAGCGAAATTTCGCTTTGAAGTCCATTCATTCCCGGTTCAATCTTTCGGCCCTGCGGCAAATTCCCTGCGACGGAGTCACCCACCTGGGCATAGCCAATCGCATGAAGGGCTCGGCTGAGGGGGTATTTGGAGTGGAGGATTTGAAATTCAGAGATCAGGCCCTCCTCAAGCATGTGCTGAGTCCTTCTTTCGATTCTTAGGTGAAGCTCGTCGCTCGTGCGGTCGAGAATCCAGAGCGCAAATCGGGGGTCAGGCAGTGACGGAACTTCAGCCTGAAGTTGGGTGAGGGATTTGCCCGTTTGGTCCATCAGGACTAACGCGCGAACGAGTCGATAACGATCGGAGATACCGATTCTGAGAGCCGAAGTGGGGTCCTTTTGAAAGAGTTTCTGGTAGAGTTTCGTTTGACATTGCCCTTCGAGTTGGGTTTTGAGTTCTAATGAAACTGAAGCGTTTTGTTCTGACTCTCCCCACATACCAAATAAGAGAGACTTGAGATAAAACCCAGTTCCACCTACCAGGAGAGCCCGTTTTCCTCTCGAGTGAATGTCTTGAAGAGCAGCCTCTGCAGCTCTTTTGAACTCGCCGGCGGTGAAGGGTTCATCGGGGGTTTTGATGTTGATGAGGTGGTGCGGAATTCGGTTAAGCTCTTCTGCGCTAGGCTTAGCTGTTCCGATGTTCATTTCTTTGTAAACGAGCAGGCTGTCAGCATTGATGATTTCGATATTTCCCACTTCACAGGCGAGTTCAATTGCCAAGCTAGATTTACCGGTGGCGGTCGGGCCTGCCAGGATTCCGATGGAGGGTGAAATTCGAGTGGCGATCGAACTTTCGTTTAGACTCTCCGTTGAAACCATTCTTCCAGTTTTCCTTCGGGGATTTTTACGACTGTGGGTCTCCCGTGAGGGCAGTTCCAGGGATGTTCACAGGTGAAGAGTTGTCGAATCAGTTCTTGGCTTTCAACGGGTTCCAATGGGTCTCCGGCTCGGATAGCGGAATGGCAGGCCTCGCTAGCCAAGGCTTCGAATAAGGTTTCGTCCACCAGGAGAGAGGATTCTGGGTGAGATTCTCCGCTTGAAGAGGTTGGAATTCCTTCCAGTTGGGCAAGAAGGCGCTCAACTAGATTTTTTAGGCGGACCTTGAGTTGCCGAGTTCCCCATTCAGGGGGAACGGCTCGAAATAAAACAGAGTTCTCTCCAAAAATCTCAGCTTCAAACCCAAGCTGAGATAGCTTTTCCAGTTGTCGTTTCAGGGGAGCATAGCTTTCCACCGGAAATTGAACTGCCTCGGGGAGAAGTAATATCTGTGAGCTGAGCGCAACGGGAGTCGAGGGGGAGCCCAGGATTTTCTGCCGTAACCTTTCATAGCGAACTCGCTCGTGAGCGGCGTGTTGATCGATCAGGATGAGTTCCCGCAAGGTTTCTGTAGGGCCCGGCGAGCTTTCATAAATGAGGTAAGTTTGAAAAAGAGTACCCAGGTAACGAGCGGAAGCGAAGGGGTGTTTGGGTTGAAGGTTTTGGATCGGGGTTTGAAAGTGGGGAATCGCACCTTGCTGACTCCTGGAGCCAGAGTCTGGAGTCAAAGGAGTGGGGGACTCAGATTTTACAGGGATTTCGGATCCCCAACTTTCCACAGCTTCAAAAGGAGTTGTTTCCGCAGCCTTCCAGGGAGTGTCGGATGACTTCCAGGGAGTGAATGATCGGGATGGAGCGGGCGCCCCCTCGCGAGAGAGGATAGACTTCACCAGGGAGTCAACCCCGCTGAAGATTTTTCGAGTATCTAGAAATCGAATTTCTGTTTTGGTTGGGTGTACGTTGACATCAATAGCTGCAGGGTTGATTTCAATGAGGAGAGCGACTGCCGGAAACTGCCCGGGCAGAAGGAGTTGACGAAAAGGCGCTAAGATTGCCTGTTGGATGAGTTTGTCTCGAACGGCGCGACCATTGACGATTTGGATGAGTTTTTTAGTTTGAGGAGAACTGAGGCCCTGTAACCAATGCATTCTGAGTTTGAGCCCAAGGTCTCGAAGCCCATCCTGATCGCTTTCGCGGGTGATGAGGGGATAGTCTTCTCCGTCGGCTAGAATGGCCCGCACTCGATTCGTTTCGTCAGTGGGAGGG
>JANNCA010000306.1:0-1623 GCA_031386075.1 Oligoflexia bacterium | reverse complement strand
ATTCGAATGACCCTGATTCCACATCAATAAAAAGCCACCTACTGGGCTTACTATTACCCACATCTTTTGATGTGGGTTTTTAGTTTTTAGGGCCCTGAGTCTAGGCCATTAATAAATTTCCCTTTATCCTCTTAAAAAATTAAGAGGTTTCTTTGAAAAATTTGAACAACTCATCATGGGCATTAGAAGAGCTTTCCAAAGTTAATTTTGGAGATCCTAGACTAGATAAACGTTTATTAAAGGTTGCCTCAGCTCAGGCGCTAAAGCCCCAATCATCAATTAATGCAGCTTCAGCAGATTGGTCTTGTGCCAAGGGAGCCTATCGTTTTTTTGCTAACGATAAAGTTACTCCTGAAAAGATATTAGAACCCCATTTCGAGAATACTTCCCATAGAATTTATGGACAAGAATTTGTGATTGTGGCCCAAGACACAACAGTCGTTGATTTCTCTTCACATAAAATGACATTGGGACTTGGGACAGTAACGGCCATTGGTGACTATGAGGTAAAGGGAGTGCATTTTCACGCGGGCTTAGCGATGTCGCATGAAGGAACACCATTAGGATTAGTTTACTCAAAACTTTGGACACGAGAAAAGCAGACAAAACGTGGTCATGACCACACGAAAGTGCCAATGAAATTAAAAGAAAGTTATCGTTGGATAGAGTGTCTGGAAAAAACAAAAGAGTTACTGCCCTCAGGAACAAACGCACTAGTTGTAGGTGATCGAGAGAATGATATTTATGAATATTTTGAGAGAGCAATAGACTTAGAGTTAGATGTTTTAGTTCGCCTTCAGCACAACAGATTGATCACAGATGAATTTGGAGAAAGTGAGCGTATTAAAGATTTTTTCCTCAATGAGAAAGTTCAGGGATTAATTGAAGTTGAGATCCCGGGAAATGGAAGTCGCGTAGCAAGAGTAGCAACGATGGAGGTTAAGTTTGGTGAAGTCTGTTTGGAGGGACAACCTCGAGGGATAAAAACAGACCGAGTGAAAAAAAGATCAGACTTATTTTTAACAGTCTTGGAATTAATAGAGAAAAATCCTCCTTCGAAAAAAGAAGCATTAGGTTGGACTTTGATTACAACACTTCCTGTAGACAATTTAGAAGATGCTGAGCAAGTGATGAAATACTATCGAATGAGATGGACTATTGAATTATATTTTAAGTCATTAAAGAGTGGTTGTAGTGTTGAGAAGTGTCGGTTGGAAGAAGCAGAAAAACTGTTAAAGTTTGTAGCCCTTTGTGGTGTTATTGCCTGGAGATTGATGTGGTTGACGTGGCTTCAAAGAGAGATTCCAAATGCAAGTGGCGAACTGGTGATTACGAAAATTGAATGGAAAACGCTATGGCTTAAAAAGCATCGAGAAAAAATAAAGGCGGGAATAATGAAGGCTGAGCCTCCAGAAGAAGTTGCAGATTTGTGTACAGTAACTCGATGGATAGCTGGTTTTGGAGGTTTTATGGGTAGAAAAGGAGATGGAAATCCTGGAATGATAACGGTCTGGCGAGGTTTGCAAAGGATAATGGATGGCGCTGAGATTTATGAAATTATAGGTCCTAAATAAAAAAACCCACATCAAAAGATGTGGGTAAGAGTAAGCCCTTTAGGGTGGC
>JANNCA010000291.1:0-3367 GCA_031386075.1 Oligoflexia bacterium | reverse complement strand
ACTCAACATGTCTACCAGCCGCAGAGAACTGGAAAGAGGACAAGTTCCGGGCTTCGAGCCTGGTGTAATGCTTGACTCCCAACATATGCTCATCTCAGCGCTTCTGCCGCCGGCAGTGAAAGAGTTTCTCGCTCAATGCGGAGGCGGAGGTTACTGCGATTTGTGGTCAACGTCACACCAAGGGGGAGTTACTGCTGTCCCGCTGGGGCAGTCAGGCCGGTTCGATCTACCTGGGAGGCCAGAAGGTCGCAGTACAAAAACCCCGGGTTCGTGACAGCGTGAGCGAACGTCAGCTAGAGACCTACGAACAGTTTCAAGACCCAAACCTTTTTGATCAGCAAGTCTTCAGGGAGGGAGTCCGCCGTGTCAGTCAACGGGACTATGAAAAGGGGCTTCCGAAGATTGCAGCAAGTTTTGGAATGAGCAAAAGCAAGGTCTCCAAGAGTTGGGTGAAATCAACCGAAAATCAGCTTAAAAAGCTCCGCACTCGAAGTCTTAAGGACCTTGGTATTTTGGCTGTTTTCGTCGATGACAAACGCTTTTCTAAACTGGGCGCCATGATCGCGCTCGGGGTAGGAGCTGATGGGCGTAAGCATGTGATTGGTCTTTACCAAAGGTCAACTGAAAATTCCTCTGCCTGCCGCGAGTTATTAGACGATCTGGAGCGCCGCGGACTGCCCGAGGATGAGTTGCTGTTTGTCGTTGACGGGGGCAGCGGGCTGAATCAAGCACTGGATGAAAAATACCAAATGAACAATCCGAAACAGCCCCGTGCCATGCGAGTCCGCTGTTACGTTCACAAGTGGCGAAATATTGCAGACGTACTTACTCCCAAGCAAAGCGAGGAAGCCTCGGGTCTGTTCTGGGCGATCCGAGAAGCACGGGATATGATTCAGGCCATAGAGTGTGCCGCTGCACTGGAGCGGGTCCTGGCGAAGTCCAATGCTTCTGCTCTCGTTAGCTTCTTAGAGGCCAAGGATGATCTCCTGGCTCTTCACCGTCTGGGACTTTCAGCTGAACTCCGTCGGTTTTTCTCAACAACCAATCCCATCGAGAGCCTGAACTCGTTACTTGAAGAGGACATGCGACGCGTGAAACGTTGGCAGGACTCGGCTTACATCCAGCGTTAGCTTGCCACCGCGTGTTTACAGAACGAGAAGAGAATGCGGCGAATCCGAGGCTTCCGATCACTTTCGGCACTCGTCGTGAGGCTACAAACATTGTGTACTCATGAAAAATCTATTGACACAAATACTCAAGCTGCGTGATGAAACAAGAGCCACTCAACAGCGAGTTGAGACTAAACTAAAGACAAGGTCAACTCCTCTGTTAATTTAATGCCAGATCTTGGAGTTTTAAAACGTTTTAGCGGGTTTCATGTGAGTGACGATAACCTTTTTTTAGAACCTCGTTCAAGACCTTAGAGTTCAGTTCTCATTTTCCTGGAAGTTTTAGTTGCATCGATGACTTGAAGAGTTTCGGAAGAACCTTTTTCCTTGGTACAGCTCTAGGCCCATCTCTCACCAATTGATGCCTAGCGACCTCAACCGAAGGTCCAGTATGCATTCCCACATTCGTAACAATTCTATCAAAAGGTCACCGTTGACAAGCCTAAATTGACCACTGGGCTTTCGATAGGCGTCTAGTTTCTTTCTCATCACTTCGTATTCCATAGAATCCTCCTGTAATATCTCACAGGCTACTCTACGGACTAATTGAGATTCTTTAAACCCGTGGTGATTGGATGATGTAAGTTTGTGATCTAATTCTTACTGGAATTAATCTTGCTATAAATCATAGGAGGACTATATGCGTAAAATATTTAAGAACATCTTTTTTAGCCTTACAGTATTATTTTTTTACTCAAGCTCATTTGCTGCTTTTAATGTTGGCGAAGTTGTTGAAATTCCTAGAACAAACGGTGGAAAATCATTTGCCCTAGTAAAAGACCGACTAGGATGTTTTCCGTTTGTAGGATGCCTTATAATAGTTTTCTGGAAGGAAAATGGTAACAGTTTTAAAAAAATTGTTCCGATATCAAAAGTAGGGCAAGTGTCTCATTTTTTTACAGATATGAATGAAAAAGAAAAGTCCGCAGCCGCATCTGTTAAGATAGACCTAATAATTGAAGAGAAGCTGCTAGCCCCTATTCCTTCGAATGATAAGCAGAGCAAAAATGCCTACAAAAAGTTACAAACAGTCATTTATTTAAACCGAAATAATTTACAAAAAGTACAACAATATCCACAGCTTATAAAGATTGCATCCAGCCTACCTAGTCAAGATGAACGAACTTACTGGACAAAGTACTACACACGGATGGCTCAAAATGTCTTCACAAGAAAAAGTAATCCCAATATCGAAGATTCTAATCTTGTTTTTGATCCCAATCCAATTTTGAAAAAAATGGCAAGAAATGATTGGATAAGCCAGAAAATAAATAACGGTAAACAAAAGCGTGTCCGATTTAATCCGATCGATGAGATCCGAGAAATACCTGCAAGAAGTGCTGTTCGCGCGAATTAGTTAAAAAGACAGCGGCGAGACCCACCAAAACCTGATTTTAGCCGCGATCTATCCCCTTCCCTCACCGTCTAAACCTTGAGGGGCATTTTAAATCGAAGTTAAAAAGGAACTACTCACGACGAAAGAAGTTCGAGCTTTCTTTCAGAGTCTCCCACGAGACGGTCAGGCGATACGATCTTGAAAATTTTTAGACTAACCAAAACAAGGCACTTTTAGTGACCCCAAAGGGGGCAAACAGGCATCTAAAGCTCAGAGACGTTCAGCACACAGCGAACTTGGGTAGCACGACGGTGACTTTCATGATCAATCCTATTCATGCCAAATGCGGCCCCTGGAGTCGCTGTCCAGAAACGCCTGAGACCAGAAATAGCATATCTGTTGTGGATTCCATTTTGGGTCGTTGCCCTTAGGAGTGCCTCCCCCTGTGCAAGAGTCGGCACTTCACCACCAAGCGAGTCACAGTAAATTAAAGCACGCTCAAGAATTACATGACCAGGTCCTAAATAGTCTCCCAAAACAAAAGGTGCTACTCTTCCTTCGGGATCATTAATTAGGTATAGAATGCCATTTTTTCCGTCGTGATCAAAAAAAGAAGGCTTATTATTTTGAATTCTTGCGGCTAAAGTCCGCGCGTGTTCATTAGAAGAATCCAGACGAAGTTGAGTAATATGGCTATTTCTAAAATTTGGATCACTCAATACGTACATCGTCTAATCACCACGGGTTTAAATAATCTCAATTAGTCCGTAGAGTAGCCTGTGAGATATTAAAGGAGGATTCTATGGAATACGAAGTGATGAGAAAGAAATTGGACGCCTATCGAAAGCCCAGCGGTCAATTT
>JANNCA010000256.1:0-8814 GCA_031386075.1 Oligoflexia bacterium | reverse complement strand
CACATGTTTGAAACAACTGAGAAAAATCAAAGTCACTTAACTCAGGAAACTCTCCCCAACCTGAATCCCTCAAACATGTGCAACCGACTGATTTCTCGACTTGTGTCTGAATCCAATTGAACAATGACATCAGACTTGAGGCTGGAACCCCGATGAGCGGTGGAGGAAATTGGAGTGCCGTCGTAAGTTTCTCCGGATTCCATTTCTTTCAGGTCGGCGTAGGCATAGGGAAGAAGGTCCTGAGTTGCGGCCATGTAGATGAAGACTGTCCACGTTTTATAGCAATCTTTTCGATTGACGAGTCCTTCTGCGCTCATTCTTTCGAGATAGTTTGAGTAGCCTTCATTACCCCGGGGAGTTATTTTGGCATCTTTTGAATAATCAAATAAATAGTCATTGGGTACTGTTCCGAGCCATGCATTTTCACAGGTTACCGTAGGGAATTGTTCCTGCGCTTTTGCGGGTGGCCCAATGATCAATAGGCAGAGGAACAGGCTGATAAAAAAAGGGTTAAAAATAGGCGTCAAATGAGGATGGGTTAGCTTCATTTTTTACTCCGTGACGGAACGGCCCACTAAAGTGTTTACAATTGCAGCCAAAGGCTGTGAGCTTCTGGAAGAATTCCTTGCCGGCTCTTTCCATGAGGATGGTATTGAGTGATGGCCGTCCCAATCATGATTGTTCAAAAGTGCATCGCCAGTCGAGATTGCGCTAGCCTGGGTTGTTGGGCGCCAAAGGAAGTCAGGATGTTCGTGATGGTACCATTCCCCACCGATGATGTTGAGTTGTAAATCGAGTTCTAAGTCGTAAAGATAATTAACGGCGATTTTTCGGTCGAAGGATGGGCCGTCCGGTGTTCGGTGAGAAGGCTGTGTTTCTGCAATATAGATGAACTTCATCGCTACTCCGATGATATAGGCTGCACGAGGTGAACGGTAACGTGCGAAGAGATCGGCTGACTGAGGGAGTCGAAGGAGACCGTCCCTCCAGTGTTCTGTCCTGATTTTAGAAATCGGATTAAAATAGGTATACTCGTAGCCAAAGGCGGGTTGATTCCAAACTTCGTAATCCCAAGTGGCATCTAAAATGAAACTTTTCTTTGTAAGTCCGATTTGATTGACTACGACCTGGTGCCAGGTTCCAGGGTTCGTATCAAAACAGTCTGAATCGAGAATTTTTCCATTTTTTGGGTCCGTTGCAACCTCTTTTTTGTCACATCTTCCGCCAATGAATTTTTGGCTGAATTTCCCCTTGGCCCACAACAGCGACGCGAGAGCTTTAATGTCGGAGGGATAGAGCGTGATTTTCCTTCCATCTGAAGTTTGAGTAGACAGCGCTTTCGAAGGGCGTGGAACTTGGATGGAGGCGGGTGTCCAGCCGTGGCATATTCCCATCCAAGTTTCTACGGGTTGATCGGGGGACCAATAGCTGCGTCCTTCTTTGAGCATCGCTTTAGTCAAAGACCATCCGGGACCATCAAGATCGTTCTTATTTCCGTTTACATCACCCACGATCAAATCGTATTTTTCTGCTGGCGAGAGATCATCGAGGTTACTGACTGCAGCGTGTTCTAGGTAGTGAGCAATTTTTGTCCATTCTTTATCTGCAGCAATTTCCAGATATTGGGTTTCACCGTATCTTGCGGCAATGCTTCCCTTGTAGATGGGCCAGTAATCATCAGACCATGGAGATATTTCTACCTGGGCTGACCTAAAATTGTCCATTTGGCTGATCTGTGTGAATTGGAGGTGATCGACCAAGTTGCTTGCAAAGTCGTTGTTTTGAATGCCCATTCGTCCACGATGTTCTTTTTGTTCTCTGTTTTTGCGGGCGCTCTTTTGTGCTGAATCCTTACTGAAAATAAAATCACGAAATCTTGGATTGGGTACTCCAGGCTTGGACTCAGGGAAGAAAGTCTCATTTGGAAAAGGACTCTCTATGTGGAGAGGTGCTCCTGTTCCCGGGTGGTATTTCCTTACGTGGCGGTGCTCGTCCGCGTATTTTGAAGGATTTTCATTAAATTCAGTGATTTCCTGGTCAACCCAGTCCATGCTTCCTGCCCAGACTGGGTTTGGCCAAGCGTTTAAGCAGACTTTTAATAAGAAGAAGACATAGAGGGCATTTGTCCTCAGCCGTTTTCGAGAACTAAAAATCATGTTTCACTCCCTCAGTGGGCGACTCGATGAGTTGCGTCGAGTGTGTCTTTAAGGCGAGGGTTGCTCTGTGTCAAGCTAGAAAGGAAGCTGTCTAAAGATACTTCCGAAAACATTTTCAATTTTAGCTAAAACTTCCTTTTTAGTGAACGGTTTGAGAAGATACCCTGCTGCCGGATTTTTTTTAAATTCAGGAATGGTTTCAATCACTGTTCCGCTGCAAATCAGGATGGGAATGTTTAATTGACTCGATTGAATAAATTTAAGTAAATCTCCACCTGTGCCGTCTGGGAGTTGAAAGTCAGAAATAACTCCAGCGATGTCAGAGTCTTCAGTCAGAATTTTTATTGCTTGTGATTTAGATTCAGCAGTCACAGTAGAAATTTTAAAATTCTTTTCAATTACGTTTGCTAGCAATGATGCTAAGTCAGGCTCATCGTCGATAATTAATATTTTCATACTTTATTTTCCGTGGTAACTGATATTAATCGGTTATTCAAATGCCAAATCTATTTTCAAACTAGTTGATTGAGTGTTTAGATGGATCGTGCCCATTCGAATAATAGGATTGATGAAATACAGTGGAATCAACCCACAAGCGATAATGCCAATGATGATCTAGCTGAACTCATCGAAGCTCATCAAAAATACTCGAGTGGATACTCGGCCCAGAAAACTTTTCACTGTTAAATTTTTGAGTGTCCAGAGGCCGATCGTGTTGTTGAGATGTCCGAGAGGGAGCGATTCAGCTCTCATAAAATCAATGTAAGCTGTCGAATTCAGAGGGTTCACATGGGTTAAAAGGTCATGCAAACCTACTCCCCAAAACGGAGTGCCCGAATACTTGAGTCAATAGAATTAACACTCCTTGAATACGACTCTGCTTCTGTTTCTGATACACTGTTTCATGAGATCGAGTGAGCTCCAGAAAATGTTTTGGGATGTAGGGTAAGCATTTTTTTAGGCTGTTAAAATTTTTGGACCTTAGCTTATGGATTGCATCTGTTTGATGTCTGACAATACTGCCTGATCATGTCCTTCAGGTTGAACGTTCGAGTAGACCTTACGTACAGTTCCTTTTGGATCTACAATAAAGGTCGTTCTATTCCAGTAAAGAGTGCCTTTATATTCGCTTTGGCCACTTCCTAGAGCAGTTAAAAGTTTCTTCTGTGTGTCTGCCAAGAGTGGGATGGTAAATTCAAATTTTGTGCAAAAACTTTTATGCGATGCCACGTCATCAGCACTTAGGCCGATAATTTGAGTATTCATTTGATCAAAGTTTTTTTTTGTGGCGCTAAATCCTTTGCCTTCCAAGGTGCAGCCAGGAGTGTCGTCTTTTGGATAAACAAAGACCACAAGCCATTTGTTAGCGAAATCTTCAAGTTTCGTTAAGTGGTTGTCTTGGTTGGGGAGTTCAAAATGGGGAAATTTTTGTCCGACTTCTAGCATGGTTCACCTCATTCATTTGGGGTTGTTGTAAACTTTGGATCGGGAACTGTTGTGACCTTAGATTTTTGTTTCCGGAGTCACCAGTATCCAATCCAGAGTTTACGCTATACTCGGTTTCGTCTCATGACGAAAGAAGATCGTTCAATTTTTTTGGCTGGCACGCCGCCCCATGTTTCACCTGCCGGAATTCGCGATTTTGGTAATACTAAGGAATTTGGGAGAATTTTTGCTTTGTCCCCGATGATGACATCTCCCATGATGGTAGCCCTGAGTCCTATAGTGACCCCTTTTCCAATTTTGACGGGTGCAATCACTAGAAATCCCCCTTGACCATAGTGGGCCACCAGCGTGACGCTGCCTCCGATCGTGACCCGGTCTGCTATCTCGATGAGGCAGGGGTCTGATATATGTGTGGTATTGAGTTGCACATCCTGTCCGATTTTCATGCCCATCAGCTTGTAGAACAAAAGGTTGAATGGAGTTGGGGTCATGTACTCAAGAAAAGTATAACGTGGGAGATAGGTCAGAGCATTATGGATTCCCCAGCGTATAGCTGGCAGGGAGTGGTACGGGCCGCGCCAGGGTTTTGGGTAGGCGCAGAGTAGAAAATTAGAGATCGGGACAATCAGAATCAATGTAAAGCCAAAAAGCACGTAAGAAGTAGCCACTAAAAAACCCAAAATCAACGCTTGAAGGGGTGGGGGGGTGCTGCCCAGGTGATTGTAACCCCACCGCAATAAGGACACTCCAGGTGAGAGGGCAACTCCTAAGCAAAAGATTCCAAGGCCATACACAGGCATCATCAGAATTGCCTGGCTCACGACCTTAAATCGTCGAAAGACGTTTTCGAGAAACCCCAGAATTCCTGAATAGTCAGAATGAGTTGCTTGTTGAATGGGGTCTCGAGAAAGGGGTTTGACTATTTGCATAATTCAGCTTGTCGGCATTTTGACGCAAATACTTAAAAAAAAGGGGAACAGGCAGTCCACCTTTCACGGAGGCTTCACTGGGGGGTCAGATTTAAAGCGAGTATTTATTAAAAATCCGAGCCGCGTTAAAAAATGCGATTTTCCATCATTTATGCTAAGGTCGGTGAGTACAATTAATGATTATGGAAACCTGAGTGCCTAAAAAATCTTCCGTTACTTTTGAAAATGATCCAAACCTACCTTCTGACGCCTCCATAGAGGTTCGCTTGCAAGACACAGTGATCGAGGATGACGATCCTCTTCCGTCTTGGAAGTCTCTGGGTCTATCGGACGATGCCCTTCTTTTGATCGAGAAGGCAGGATTCCTCAATCCCACTCCCGTTCAGGCGGAGACGATTCCTTTGGCCATGGCAGGTCGTGATATCATAGCTTCAGCTCAAACAGGGACTGGCAAAACAGCCAGTTTCGTTTTGCCTATGGTAGAGCGCTTTGCGTCAAAGTCCGGAACTTTTGGATTGATTTTGGCCCCTACGCGCGAGATTGCGCAGCAAACTCAGGCGACCCTAGAAATCTTCGGAACGCCTCGGGGGCTCACCTCGATTGTCCTCATTGGAGGCGTGGAAATGCGCCTGGACGAAAAGGCAATTCAGACTTATCCGCAAATCATTGTGGCGACCCCCGGACGACTTTGTGACCACTTGAGTCGTGGGAATATTTGGCTGGATTTCATTCAAGTGGTTGTTCTGGATGAAGCAGATCAAATGCTGAACATGGGCTTTGCTGAGCAACTTTCGAAAATTATGGAAGAAGTGCCAACGGCCCGACAGACTATGCTTTTTTCAGCAACCTTTCCGCCCTTGGTTGAGCATCTGGCCAGGAGGATTATGAATCAACCTCATCGAGTGATGATTCATGCGCCTACTTCTCGAGTTTCAACGATTGAACAACGAGTCATTTTGTTGGAAGAAGAGTCTAAAAATCAGGAATTGAATCGTATTTTAAGAGAAGAAAAAGGTTCAATTATTGTTTTTACACGATCGAAAGATCGAGCCACTCGAGTTTGGCGATCCCTTCATAGTCGGGGTGTTTATGACGCTACCTACATTCATTCGGATCGAACCCAATCTGACCGCGAACAAGCGCTTGCTGACTTTAAAGAAGGTAAATTTCGAATTTTGATTGCTACTGATGTCGCGGGTCGTGGGATCCATGTGGATGGTATCGGTCATGTAGTTAATTTTGACCTTCCCCTTGAGCCGGAAGACTATATTCATCGAATTGGTCGAACCGGGCGTCAAGGTGCGAGTGGGAAAGCAACGAGTTTTGTCACCGCGCGTGATCAGAAACTTCTCCAGGCGATCGAAAAAATTATCGGAAAGTTGACTCTTCAAACCCCCCGTAACTTAAAGCCTTCCGGGCGGCCTTCACCTCGACTTCCGAGTCCCATTATAACGAATTCGGATAAGAAAGAATTGGATAGGACAAACGGAGGCGCTCAGCCTCCTAAGCGGGTTTCTCCTCAAAAAAACGGTTTCCGAAAACCACATAAAACGAATTCTTAATGAATCGAATCACCCAATAATCTAAAAAACCCTATGAAACGAGCTGACTGGGCAGAGGTCGTAGCAAAACGCTGGAAAGTTCACCACCTTCCGGAGTTAAAAAAACAGGGGCCTTTGCTGAGACGCGGAGTGAGGCTGCTCGAGGAGTTTCGTCCCCAGTTACAGTTGGATCCACATGCGCTGCCTGAGCAGCCGTTTGATTTGCATCTCTTGAATTTGAACTCACTTTATCGTCGAAGCCGGGAGCTGTATTTAAAGCAGGGAGGAGTCTTTATCCCTTCTCTTGTCTCTTCTCCACGGACTTTGAGTTCACCCAATCTTTTAGACCCAGTGATCGAATTCAGTCCTATTCAGCGTGAGTTGGTTTGGTCGGCAATTGACCCGATTGCATCAAAAAGTACGGGACGATTGTTAGAGTTGAGGTCTTACTGCACAAGTCTTTTTCACGAGCAGAATCATCGAATTCTCTGGAAACTACTACCGGGGGCTCCCCCTGATCGTAGTGGACTTCGAAGGTATTTAAACTTCGCCGAAAGCTTAGTGATTACGACCGATATGGCTCTCGGAGATGGGCTGGGTCCTGGTCTTGCTTCATTATTTTATGGAATGGGTGTAATCTATGATCCTGGAACCACGGTCTACCAAGAATTATCCAGAGGGAATCCTAGGGATAGAAGTCGGAGTCAACTCAAGAGGCAGTATCGAAATTACCTTCAGGCTTCCCTTCATGCGACCTATTTGATTCTCGAGCTTTATAGTTCAAAAGACATTTTTAAGGTAATTCGAGCCCTTTTTCCAGTGCTTGAAGCGCTTGGGATGAGGGCCGCAAAGCGAAGTGGAAAATTAGATCAAGCTTTTATTCAATATACGAATATTCAATGGCAACGGCGACATCGTCATTTTCTTGTTGAAAATTTATGTCGGGTCAATGATTCAACCTTGAATTTATTGTTGAACTTATCTGAAGACCCCTTAGATAATCGGCAGCAGTATCTCATTGCTGAGAAATGGTTTGACTTGATTGGGCTTTAGCCATGATCTCAAGAATGCCATTTACGGTAGCGAGTTCAAGCAAGTGCATTTCGACGCTATAGATTTGGATCACCCGCACGAAAAATCTCCTTAAGAGCTAATCAATTCACTGTTTGTTTTTATTTATGAATTCGTCCATAATTACCTTAAATGAAAGGGTTACTTCAAGCAAAGAGTCGATTTTATATATCACACTTAGAAACTATTATTGCTGGTTTTGTGTTGTTTATTTCTATTTCTAGCGCCTGCACTCAAAACTCCTACGCTCAAGAGGTGATCGAGCCCCAAGCTCTTAAAGAGCATAAATTGCGGCAGCTCCAACACGAAATTTGGACAAGGGAGCACGTGATTTGGAAGCAGGAGCACAAAAGGGCTATGGCAGCGCTTAGAAATTTCGATAAGGTGCTCCAGGATCACAGTGAAGCCCTCAATCGAAATCAACGAGAAATCGACCAACATGAGAGGCTCATTGGAGAGCATGGAAAAATTTTGAGTGCAGATCAAAGTCAGGGTTCTATTTTTTCAAAGCATTATAATAAACTCAGAAAAGCTCATCACCGATTCGAAGAGTCACACGAAAAATCCCTCAAGAGACATGCTGATATTATGGAAGTCGTTGAAAAGGTTGAGAGACTGATGGCAAGTATCAGTAAAGAGGCAGAGCTTTAACCTTAGAGGCAGGGACTGGTTTGTATAAGTGCAGGTGTTTAAAGTTTATGCACTTTAATTCATTCATTTTTATTTTTTTATTTTTTTTCGACTCACTAGATCGACTGTGTTTGAGTTGGCATTGTAGGGGGCTTTAGTTTCTGAGTATTTTTCTTTGGCAAAGAAATTGCTTATGACGCTCCCTGATGTCGTTGTTTATTAAAAGTCGAAAGTCTAAATATTTAAATTATGTTTCAAAATTTTTGATCGCATGCCAAGCTCTTTGGCTTTGGCCCCTTGCTGCTCAATCTGCCGTGAGTCGTACTGTGGACTGGTCTGAGATGAGTCATTTGGATTTGAGTTCTGCTTTGAGGTCCCAGTTTGCTTCTCATGGAAACCTATATGATCCAGTGGTGTCTGATTCTGAGTTTGATTTTGCTCTGAATGATGTGGATCACAAAGTAAGTCAAGAATTTCATGTTCCCCCGATTCTTAAGTCTAGTGTTAACTTTTGGTTGAAAGTCTATACCCAATATTCTACTCAGCAGATCGTAATCTTTGATTCTAATCATCTAGATATCGTCTATGAAGTCATTGATCTACGTCCGATCGCTGAGACTGCCAGGAATCAGGTGGTCTACGAAATTGTCTCTAAGAACAGAGTTGATAAAACTCTAGATCTCTATAGGAAGGCGTTTTTGGGGTTGATCAAAAATCCTCATTCGAAGCATTTATCGAGAGAACAAAAAATAATCATTTCAAAACTTCAATTCCTCAAGGTACGGCCTTCCATCAGGGAGTTGAGTGGGAGCGTGAAATCGATCCGGGGTCAACGAGATAATATTATTAAGGGTTTACTTGCAGCGGAAGCTTTTTTTCCAAAAATGGAATCAATTTTCACTGGCATGAAAGTGCCGCCGGAATTGACTCGCCTCAGCTTAGTTGAAAGTTCCTTTGATCTCAAAGCTACCTCTAAAGTTGGGGCATCGGGTGTCTGGCAATTTATGCCAAACATTGGGAAGAAATTTCTCCTAATGGACG